>JAOTSC010000183.1 GCA_030247525.1 bacterium
GTATTGGATATATTTTTCTATAATAATTGATATGTGCTTTCGTTGTAAACACACATCGCTACGGCATGTCCCCCAAGAAAAATGGGCAGACTAATTAGTCTACCCATTCCATCTCATCGATACATCTTTGTCACTGGTTCGTTACAACCCCATCGCTTCCGGATTCAACGATTCGAGCGTCTTTTTAACGAAGCTCAGGAATTTTCCGGCAAGCATGCCATCCACAACCCGGTGATCATACGATAACGTGAGTTGCATGATGCTGCGCACCGAAATTGAGTCGTCCCCATTGGCGTCGGTGGTAACCCAAGCTCGCTTTACGACAGCGCCGGTGCTCAAAATCGCTACCTGCGGCTGGTTGATAATTGGCGCTCCCCAGATATTCCCGAAGACGCCAGCATTCGTAATCGTGAACGTACCGCCTTGTAACTCGTCCGGGGTTATCGTCTTACTACGCGCTTTTGCCGCAAGCAAGGAAATCTGTTTGGCAATCCCGATTACCGACAATTGATCGCAATGCTTCACCACCGGGACGATCAAATCTTTTTCCGTAGCCACCGCGATACCAATGTGATAATCCTTCCGAACGATCACGTCGGTGCCGCGAACGCTCGCATTCACCCACGGATGCTCTTTAAGCGCTGAACAAACCGCATGAGCAACGAACACCGTCGGGGTAATGTTTACGCCTTCACGTTCCTTGATGCGATCCTTATTCGCTTCGCGCCACTTCATGATCCGGGTCATATCGATTTCGATATTGCTGTAGACATGCGGTGCAAAGTGCTTCGAGTACACCATGTGCTCCGCAATCTTCTTGCGGATGTACTCCATCGGCTGTACTTCGACCCGGTCGCCTTCCTTCCAGCTCGCCTGATATTGCGGATAACGCGGCACCATGATGTAACCACTAACATCTCCCGTCGGTACTGCGCTGGCAGTTGCCGGTGGCGGTGGGGGCGTCGTGTATGCCGGAGCGGTTGGTGCCGCAACAACTGCTGGTCGGACAGGAATGTCCGACGTACTGCTCGTACTGCCACGATGCGCCAGATACTGCTCCATATCCTTCTTGGAGACGCGACCTTCAAGGCCCGTTCCGGGAATGCGGGATAACTCATCCATCGATACGTTGTGTTCGCTCGCCATCTTCATCACAACCGGTGAATAGAATCGCTTCCCTTCGATGACGGGTGGCAACGATGCCACTGGCGCTGGTGCGACAGGTGCTGGTGCAGGGGTGGCTGGTTTGCCACCGCGGGAAAACTCTTTCGGCTGCAACCCGCCGCGGTCGGAACCGTCGTGGGGTGACGAACTGCGCGCATCGACTTGCTCCGTCATAACCGGTTCGGGGAAATCCTTCGGTCGTTCGACCTTCTCTTCCTTCGCTGCCGACGCTGGAGCAACTGCTCCCGCTTCGGTCTCGATCCGGGCAATCACGGTTTTAATCGGAACAGTGATATCCTTTTCGACGAGAATCTCGACGAGCGTACCGGTAGCAGGCGACGGTACTTCGAGGGTCGCCTTATCCGTTGCCACTTCGAGAATCGTGACATCACGGGTGACGGTATCCCCGATTTTCGCTTTCCAACTGACGATGGTGCCTTCGGCGATCGATTCGCCCAATTGCGGCATCACCATATCGACTTTTGCCATTATGCGTTTTTCCTAAATCAAATATGGTAAATGGAACATTTGCGAATTAATTAGTCAATCATCCCATCTTCACCGGTGATGGCACGGTCGATTTCGAGTTGAGCGAGCACTTCTTCCAACTGCTTATGCAGCGAGTCGCGATGGCCCTGTTCCTCTTCAACCAAGTCAAGAAACATCTTGCGTTCGGTTTCGGTCTGAGCCCGTTCCGACGCTGTCGTATAGAAATTGACACTGTCTTGTTCGCGCTTCATCGCCATTTCGAGAATTTCGCGCATCGTCGTTAAGTCGCTGATAGAATAGTGCGCCATGCTGCACCCCTTCGTCAAAACTGTTAGTAGCGGCAGTATGCAAACTGCCAAGCGGGTTGTCGGAAACAACTCTGATAAAACTAAAACGCAGCCAATTCACGCAATGCTACGAGAATTTTCTCGGTATTCGGCGAGAAGTATTCTTCCAGTGGCGGCGCATACGGTACCGGGGTATCGATAGCGGCTACCCGCTTGATTGGAGCATCCAACGCATCGAACGCGAATTCGGCGACAATCGCCGCAATTTCTCCACCCATTCCTGCAGTTAGCGTATCTTCGTGAATCGTGCAAAGCCGTCCGGTTTTCCGTACGCTCTTCAGTACTGCTTCGCGGTCAATCGGTAACAGGGTGCGCAAATCGACGATTTCGACTTCGACCCCTTCCTTCGACAACGTTTCCGCCGCTTCGAGCGAGAAGTGTACCATTGATCCATACGTGACAACCGTGATGTCGGAACCTTCGCGTTTGATATCAGCTTTTCCGATTTCTACGATATACTCTTCATCGGGAAGGCGCTCTTTGATCCGGCGATAGAGATATTTATGCTCGAAATAGATCACCGGATTCGGATCGCGCACCGCCGCTTTGATCAACCCGTAGGCGTCGTATGGCGTCGAGGGGGCAACTACCTTCAATCCTGGAGTCTTCACAAACCACATTTCCGGATTCTGGCTATGGAACGGTCCGCCGTGGACACCGCCACCAGAGGGGCAGCGAATGACCATAGGTACCGGAGCACCATACCGGTAGTGCATTTTCGCCGCTTGGTTCACAACTTGGTTAAATCCGGAAGTGATAAAGTCCGAAAACTGCATCTCGACCACCGGAATCATTCCGTTCAAAGCGGAACCGATACCGACGCCAACGATTGCCGATTCCGACAATGGCGTATCGAGAATTCGCTTGTCGCCAAATTTATCAATGAAACCTTTGGTGACTTTGAATGCGCCACCGTAGACTCCGATATCTTCGCCAAGACACCAGACGCGCGAATCGCGCTCCATTTCTTCCCGTAAACCGATGGTGATCGCGTCGATGTAGGTGACTACTTCACCACGTCCCTTGTCCGCCACTATATTCCTCCACACACCTTATGGAATGATTATGCGTGTTGTCTTACTGCTTGCAACAAGCAAGATTTCTTTACTCGTTTTCGTCAACGATCTGTTTCAAGTGTACTAATAGCTGAGGTAGATCATTTCGGATGATTTCGATAAGCTCGTATTCGTCAATATCGTCATACTGATGGACGAACAGGTTTCTTATCGCAACAATTCTTCTCCAATCTACTGCAGGATACTTTGCTCTTACTGCATCTGGAATTTGTCTTGCTGCTTCCCCTAAACTATTACATTTCTTACAATTGCGTCGTATGTCTTCCTGTCATTCGTCAAATCATCGGCGGTCATTTCAAAAGCGTAGTCGATCATTTCGACGACGCTAACGCCATATCTTCCACATAAAGCCGCCAGTCTTTACCCAACTGGGATTTCCTCCGCGAAAATTCGATCACGTATTCGACCTTTGATCGTTCTTCGCGTCACTAAATCCACCTTACAACCAAAAAGTTCCTCAAGAAACAACATCGTCCCCACATGATCCAATAACGAAACACCTGTATCGAATTCTACTGTAAGATCGATATCGCTTTGCTCGGTCGCTTCGTTGCGCGCGACCGAACCGAACAAGGCGAGATACTTTACCCGATACTTCTCCCGAAGTTCTGGCATGTCCTCCCGTAATATTCGTAACGCTTCATCGCGCGTCATTTTTTATCCGATTACAACTGCGGCATGAGTTTACATTGATCTCTAAACCCGTAACCGCCGCAAATTCCATTACATCATTTTTAGAGTTCGTTAAGAACTCGAGCAAATTGTTCAGGTGTAAGTTCAATCTCTCGTAAAATTTCTCTGACTAACGGTCTTGCCAAATCTCTACCTTTATGGTTCGGTACTGTTGTGGTTCGACCGTCGGGATGCCGAAAGAAAACATGACTACCTTTTTGGCGCGTGCTTGAAAATCCTAAAACCAGTAGAACTCTCGCCATCAAAGTATAATCAATCTGTGGCAACCGATTCACACTGGAACCTCAATTTGTTGAATGCCTACAAAATTGGGAAGTGGGTATTCATGACCGGATTCTTCCAAGCAAAGCGCCAACACCTCTTGCAGGTTCCGATTCAACTCGTCGAGCGATTCACCTTGCGTATGAGCGCCGGGAATTCCCGGAATAATGCCGACAAACATCTTTGATTCTTCATCCCATTCGATGTATGCAGTCACTGTACTCATTGCAGTTCCCTCAAGTGAAATTTAAAGCTTCGGTTGTTCGCGGTACTCCGCCCACAGTTGGGGCGTTTCGTCGGCATACACTCCGAGTCCCGCTTCGTATGCCGGTGGCTCCGGTTGCGCTAACGCCCACTCCACCGCTTCGTCGATCTCCGATTCCACCCGGTGATCGATCTTACCGATTTCGTGCTCGGATAAAACTCCCTCATCGAATAACCGCTTTTGGAAACGTAAAATCGGGTCGCGCTGCGCCCACTCCTCGAACATATTCTTCGGAACATAAAACGCATCGTCGTGCGCCGAGTGTCCGTGCATCCTCATCGACATACTCTCGAACAACGCCGGTCCATGTCCTTCGCGAGCGCGCTCCAAGAGGGACTTGGTAACGGAATACACGATTTCGGCGTCGTTGCCGTCGCAGACATATCCCGGTATCCCATAAGCCATAGCGCGGTCGGCGATATGTTCACAATTATACTGCTGACGAGTCGGGGTCGAATAGGCAAACTGGTTGTTCTCGATACAAAGCACTACCGGCGACTTGACGACCGAAGCGAAATTCATCGCTTCGTGGAAATCGCCAATCGAAGCGCCGCCGTCCCCGATATAAGTAAGAACGACCTTTTTCTCACCGCGCATCAGGTACCCGTAACCGATACCGACAGCAACCGGAAGATTTGCACCAAGATGGCTGATCATACAGGTCATCAATTTCTTGAAATCACCCATGTGCATGTTGCCTTCTTTACCACGAGTTGGCGCGGTGACACGGGCGAGGTACTGCGAGAAAATGTTTCGTAACAACTGCCCCTTGGCAATGTGAGCGCCCATATCGCGGTGCATCGGGACCAGATAATCGTCGGGATTCAATGCAAAGGCAGAGCCCACCGAGGTAGCTTCTTGTCCAGCACCGGTGTATACGCCACCAACAATTTTCCCTTGGCGATATAGTTTGATGATACGGTTTTCAGTACCCCGGGTCAGTTTCATTAAAAATAACAATTGGAGCCGCTGTTCATGGCTTAACCGGAACTTGGCAGGCAACACCAGTTCGGTTCCGGGGCGGGCACCGCCGCCCGCAACATGTAAGAGCGCCCCATCACCGACCTTGAGCACCAAATCCTGGCTCGGATCGGGGGTTTTCGTTTGCTTTTTAATCGTTGCCGGTGCGGCTGTACCGCTAATTTTTGCCTTACTGGCTGGTTTTGCCTTCGTGGGCATTGAATCGCTCCAACTTTTATGTCAGTAACAACAGATCACGGTTTCCTAAACCGCGTAAAATCATTTGAATATAGCAGTGAGTCTGAACGCTCGCAACCAAATATCACAATTTTAAGAGGCGAGTATACAGATTCCGGACTGCAAAATCAAGTTAGCTTCTCTTGATACGTAGCTGAAACCCAACTTGTAGATAGATCTGCTTCTAAAGAGTTTCATTTGAGTGCGTCATTTTCGCTTATTTTTGGTTCTTCAGGGAAAAAGAGAAACAATCTCGATTTCTATTGCATTTTAACATAATCCCCAGTATAATGAAGAACATGATTTTCCGGTATCAATGCAAAGGAGGCTACTATGAATACCCGGAGAAGTAATGTTTTACCGCTTTTATACCTATTTACCATGCTTTTCATCGTTGGTTTTTCGGGGCATCCAGTGCAAGCGACCACTTGGATTATCTCGGAGACCTCGCCCACAATCTCACAAATTGTTCAAATTGCTTCCGCTGGGGATACGCTGCTGTTGATGCACGGGACATATTACGATCAAGTGTTCGTTGACCGTCCGTTGACAATAGCAAGTCAATACCTTTTCACCCACGACTCCACCGACGCAATCTCTACAATCATTACGATTCCCGATTCGATTCGCATCGATTCCACACGCTCCCGCTCGCCATTTGAAATTCGCGATGTGAATGCAATCCGGTTCGTCGGTATTACTGTAGAAAATGGATTGGGAACACCGCACATCTTTTATGGAACAACACCGATGATGGCCGGCGGCGCTATCTTTTCATTGAATTCTAACCTAACGCTGCAAAACTGTCGAATACGTACCAGCTCGGCGCAACGTGGGTGTGGTGTGTTGGCATATTGGGGAAACATCAGAATCGAAGACTGTCGATTTGAATTCTGTTGGTATGATGGTCCATGTAGTGGTGGTGGAGCATATTTAAAAGGTGACAT
>JAOTSC010000184.1 GCA_030247525.1 bacterium
CCCCCAGGTTATTCAAAGTGTCGCAGACTGATCGGTGAATCTTCACATGACGAGCAATCTTTAAGCATTCTGACCAGTTTTTTTCAGCGGCATCTAAATCGTGCTTTACATGGTAGTCAATCATCGCTTGAACATTTAGCGCACGAAGTCGGTCATGGGTTAACTCTTTGGCATTGCACAATGCCAATGCTTCCCCGGCATACTTTGCAGCGTCCTCCCAGTTCTGTCGCACCGTCGCAATCCATGCAAGTCCTGCATAAGCAATAACTTGCAATTCCCTCAACGAATTCGGGGTATCCCTTACAACTTCTGCGAAAATAGGCTCTGCTTTATCGAGTTGCCCCTTCTGTAACAACAGCATTGCAAATGAGTTTGCGGCAGATAGCCGGTCCTCTTTGTTGTTACTCGACTCCAGCCAGGTTTCAGATAAAACCGTCAGCGCTGCTGGTATTGCTCCTGTAATAACTAATTGTTTTCCCCAAATCGAACTGATTCTTCCACGTAAACTCTGAGGGCATTCGGGATTATCACGCAATCGTAACAGCCGAGCAAACGTATCGTCATCCAAGGGGTCGGTGGATCTGATGTCTTGCAGGCTCGATAATCCGGTTTCAACTGCATTGTAATCGAATCGTTGCGCTGCGATGTGCACCAGTGCCGAAATTTGCCACAGTTCTTTTAACTCACTTTTCCCATGTTCTCTCAACCAGCGATAGACATTGTCGGTTGCACTGGTGTCGACGGTGTACTCTAACATTTTTCGAACAGCCGGAGGGTAAAACCGTATCACCCCTTCTTCACCATCGTCGATTTGAATCAACCGATAAACCGAAGGCGTGGTTTGAATCGTTCGCCAATCGACCTGGATCGATTCAGAGAGCAACCTTTGTGGAATCCCATGCGGGAATAAAGCAATAACTCCTGCCGATTGAAGAATGGTTTGGGGAACTCGACTGATCCAATTGCGATACAGATTTGTTAAATCGACTGGAAGTATCGATGGCATCTCGGTTCGCTGAATCGCCCAACCTTCGAGAGTAGGAACCAACCACCCCTCGGCAAACGCCTCCATGATGCGTTTTTTCAAGAAATGATCGAATCCTGCTGAAGTCAATTGGAGCCAGTCGAACCAACTGTCGGGTGCGACAAGCGCAGGAAGCATTTGGCGAACAAACTGCTCGGTTTCTTTGCGATCACGTGGCGGCAAGCTCCAGTGAAACTTGTCGTTATCGCGAACTTGCTGAGAAGTATCAATCGAATCATCGGTGACACCGAATCGTATGATGCGTTCTGTCGTGGAAGAAGCGATGTTTGACTGGACGTCTTGCTTTGAGTCAATTAACAGAATCAGCGGCTTCTTCTCTGCATTCACTTTCGCTTGATACCATTGCTCTATTAACTCATGAGTCGATGCCTTCCAATACTCACATGTTTGAACAGTTGCAACGGGGATTCCACTCGTTAGCAACGGAATCGCCGCTCCGATTACTTGATCTTCCGGCAACAGATATGGGTC
Organism: bacterium; assembly: GCA_030247525.1. Lineage (NCBI taxonomy): Bacteria > bacterium. The sequence continues at coordinate 1,517 of JAOTSC010000184.1, forward strand.
GATGTCTACCTTAGTTATCGTACTACGAGATTCTTCGACAACAGTGGTACTAAGGAAAGATGATAATGCCGGTACGGGAATAAAAGAGTCGAAGTAACCGGAAAAGGATTCTACTGACTCGTAAGGAAATGATGGCGACACCGCCTCGGAGATAAAGTGCAATGTCTGTCGAGCGGAGGTTAACCGATTCGCCGGGTTGGGATCGGTTAATCTTGCTATTAAGTCGACTAACCACGGTTCTGCCCAAGGGGCTTCACTGCGAACATCCGGCAAAGGCGCTTCGCCTCGGCGGCGCACTGCCTGCGCAGGTGATAGCTCGGTGTAAGGAATATGCCCGGTAACAATTTGAAACAGAATTATACCAACCGAATACAAATCGATACCGGGTAAAGCGATTTTCTCACCCCAACGCTCGGGCGGTAAGTAATCCCATGTCCCGCGTAAACGACTACGATTTCTCGTACGACCGGCAAGTCCGAAGTCAAGCAACTTGACCGAAACACCATTATTGAGTTCGGTAACTTTGAGGTTCCCGGGTTTCAAATCATGATGTACAATGTTATTCGCATGTAGAAAATGTAAGGCTCGCAATAACTCAATAAGAAACGCTAACACACGATTGGAATCTTGTCTCCAGTCAAAAGTGTCGGGAGGTTTTCCGTTGATCCACTCCATCACGAGATATGGAGAGTGCAGGGATTCATCTATTCCAATGGAGAATAAGTGAGTGAAGGAAGGGTGTCGAATTGGAGCAAAAAACGAAAATTCATTTAACAGCGCTTGCCAGTTAGCATTCGTGCGGTTATGAAAAAGCTTCACCGCGACTTCGGTATCGTTCCTCCAACGATCGAATGCACGATAGACAGCTCCCACGGCACCGCTACCAGCAGTCTCGTGAATCGTGTAGCGATGATCAAGGAGATAAGGAAACAAGTCAGCAATCCATGAAGCGTGTAACTGTCTAAGCAAGGTAGTTTGATGAATTTCACGATACAAATTCTTTCGTTTGTTCAAATTAGAGAGTTTTGGTCTGATTTGAGGCATGCTCGGAAACGTAACAGCATCTAATTGTTTTTTACATGGTTATATCAGAAGTAAGGAGAATCAGCTCAAGTTCTTCCTTAGGTAACATTTTCCTCCTGCGGCAAAATCTTCCCTTTACATAGCTTTTCCAATACTTACTTCCCATTTCAATCAGTTTGGCCCAGTCTCCGACGTTACCAATCAATACTAAACTTTATATACTATATATATTCAATTACTTACGAAGCATATTTTATTTTTGTATGCAAGCAGCGCTTGATTGTGCAGTGCATCACATCCTTCAAATTGTGTTTTTCGTGTCTTGGCACAGGAGTTGCCAAATAGTGTTTCGATACAGAGACATCTACCTCTGTGAATCCAACTCCGAAGACGATTTCGGAATCTCAAAAACACCGCCCAGTACGGGCAATGGAGGAATCATGCAGGTCCGTTCCAAGAAGTACATCCTTTTAATTTCGTTCGCTATCTCAGCATTAGTATTAGTTTTCAGTGGTTGCGTCCGTAATGCAGTAGCCCCCGGCTCAGCAAGCACCAACCAAGTTGAGCGAGTACCACTGCCCGCCGATCTTGCGGAAATTCAACGACTACTACCTAATGGCGCACATGTTCTCGCCAGCCAAAACCCAATGCGGGTCTTGGAAGATGCGTACACCGAAAGTATTGTAAACCCGTCAGCGCCGGTAGTCCAAGGAGTTATTGTCGAAAACTGTGGTGTCAAGTTTCCTGTAGGCACATTACCAGGTACCTTACTTGCTACCGTTTATGTTGACAACAAGCCCTATCCCGCGGTCGAGTACGGTCCCCACAACATCGGATTCAATGGCGAGGTTACCATTGAGATTTCTTATGCAAATCACTATCCCTTGTTAGCTTCTACCAGTCTATTGCAGATTTTCTACTGGAACGAAGCGCTTCGCCGTTTTGAACCGATCCGTTCAGAAATCGATCGCGAACACCGGATCGTCCGTGGCTACACGACACACTTTAGCTATTACCTAATCTCTGGTGTCGACGAGATGATCGAATCCTGGTAATACATACTCGATAGGTTATAATCTGCATAAACCGCAGAGACTCACTATCGTTTGTATTGCATGATCTCTCTCTCAATGTAAATCTCCATTGCTCTCTCGGACCGGAGCAATGGCGATTGCATTTAGTTGCTGGTAAGAATGAGTTTCCACGATCTCCAAATACCTACCATGAAAAAGAGCCGGACGATGTTCCGGCTCTTTGGATATGCAATTAACGATCTGCTACTGGTTGCCCATTGTAAAGGGATGAAGCGATTGATCGCTTCCGCCTAACAACCGATAACTGCCGTTGTATACTCCGAGCACACTGTTGAATCCGGTAAAAAAGTAACTTGCAAAATTCTCTCCACCAACGCGAAGCACACCAATCGAATCGCCATTCGCCACCGAAGCTGGTATCACCCAAGTACCTTCAAAATTGTACGAAACCAATTGGTTGGTTTGATTCATTCCCAAATATGCAACTCCCACAGCATGAAACGAGCCTTCGGGAGATGTGTACAAACTATTAGCTCGCGAACAGTCAACATTACTCCAATCATAGGGTGATTCATAGCGCTGCGCAGGTATTCCAGGAATCGAAAAAGATACGTCAACACTGTTGTTCCACGTTCCAGAGAATTTACCGTTGGTGTTTCGCTCATTCATGAATGCGATTGTGGTGGTAGTGGTTGTACTACTTGCGGTATACGTAGTCGAATGCTCCTGCTCAAACTTAGCCGGTGCACCACCGCCCCGCCATGGATTCGGCGTCCATCGCATTTTTGTCAATATTGCCTGCTGGTTAACGGTGTCGCGATGAACATACCAACTATCTTCATATCCGGTTGGCTCGGAAGATGGTGGGTCTTGAATTTCTGCTGCAGTGGTACGAGAAATCACTACTGCCGTATTCAAATAGTATAGAAAACCGGGCGTCATACTCGGATTCTGGGAGAAAGTCAAACCCGCAATTCCCTGATGAACCGATGCTGAGTATCCACTAAAAATACTGGATGCGGAGGGGCCATCATTCGGATTAATGCCTCCCGGACCAGTTGGATTACTGCTGCTGTCATCGCCACTGCATCCACTCATTGAGACAGCAATTGCAACAAATGCAATGCTTACAAGTAGAGCCGCTGTACTCATCTTCATAATATACTCCTAACTGATTGTAGTGTTTCAAACCATTCAACAAAACCGGAAGTGATACTATACACCGGTTGTTTAACAAGGAGCGATGGTAAACGGATGAAACTTCCAAGTCAAATGGGCAAGAATCGTTACAAACGTTGGGTGTAATCTGGATCACATTTTTATTGCATATATTTTGTGTTGATACTGCTACAATACACCTTAACCGGTTGTTAACAATAAGGAAAGGGCTTGTTTTTTCAGACAGTCCGAAATCATTGAATGATGCGAGTGACACCTCGAATTGCAGCAATTAGCAGTACAATCGCTAAAAGATATTTGATTTGAACCGGTGCAAACCGTTTTGCTGCGTTACTTGAACCAAGCCATCCGCCCAGAATCGCTACTGCAATCATTGGGGTAAGATTACCCAAGAGTAACTGACCTGATACTAAGCGACCGACTAACCCAGCTAACGAATTCGCTAAGATAAAGAGTGCGGCAATGGCAGCCGTTTGTTTAATGGTTGCCCATCGGAAAAAAAGTAGCACCGGACTAAGAATAACTCCACCACCGATTCCGACAACTCCAGATAGCGCTCCAATCGATGCACCAATCATCGATAAAATGAGTGATTTTGGTGACTTGAGTTTATCGACTGGTGTTTCATTCAAAGGCAGTAACATCCGGAACGCAGCGGCAACAAAGGCACAAGCGAGTAGTCCATCGAATACTGCTTGGTGGATAGGAAAATAACCACCCAAAAAAGCGGCGGGAACTGATCCCAGTAAAAATGGCAAAGCTGTCTTTCTATTGAGAAATCCTGCTCCGGTAAAATTGCAGAACGCAATACCGGATACGATTACATTTAGCACAAGAGCGGTTGTACTTGCTTCTTTCGCGGGAAAAGCAAAGAGGCTTAACACTGCTAAATATCCAGAAGCACCACCGTGACCAACAGATGAATAGAGAATCGCTACAAGTAGAATTAATAGAGTTAACGCGGTCGTTTCCATTGCATTAACTCACGAATCCTTTTCTACTGCTATCGTTGTAATCATATCGCCCACCTTAACTTCACCGCCGTGCAACACTTTCACGAATACCCCCTCACGCGGCATTATACAATCACCTACCGAGTAGAAGATTGCGCAATGGGAATGGCATACTTTCCCAATTTGTGTTATCTCTAACTCGACATCAGAAACCCAAATGCGACCACCAATTGGAATCTGCAACAAATCGATTCCAGAAGTGGTAATGTTCTCGGCAAAATTTCCAGGATGAACATCGGCTCCCTTTATCCGCATCTGGTTTATACTTTCAAGCGATAGCAAACTGATTTGCCGATGCCAATCACCAGCATGTGCATCACCTGCGATACCCCAAGACTCGATGATTCTAACTTTCTCAACATTCGTTTTTGGGACACCTTTTTCGGTGCTAATCGACAAAGCGATAACTTTTCCTATCATCGGGTGATTCCCAATTGAGCTGATGACAAGAATTGAAATTCTACAACATCACCTGCCCGTAATTCAATCACTTCGCCGGG
>JAOTSC010000185.1 GCA_030247525.1 bacterium
CCAAATTCAATATTTAATGACCCCTTTTCGATGTTTAACGACCCGATGTTTAATTCGACAGTAGTACCGATAAAGGTTACTTCCTCAAAAGTGACAATTCAGGCAAAGCCATTGCCTGGTGGTAAGGGGAGTGGGGAAGTGTGGGTTGGGAATATTACGGTAACAGCATCGATTCAACCAACGACAATCCCAGTACATCAGTCTGCTACTTTAGTTCTGAACATCAAAGGAAATAGTTCGGTTAAGACATTAAATATGCCAGAGTTAAAACAAGTAAACGGCATTGAGTTTTATCCTCCGCAATCGAAGATTTTCGGCGAAGGCGAGAGTATCCGTCGTGAAATTCGCTATCCATTACTACCTCGGGCACCGGGCAAGTATACTTTGGAGTTTCAACCGATTTCTATTTTTGATCCAGCATCTAAACAGTATCGCAACTTCACTTCCGAAGAATTGACATTAGTGGCAGAAGGTGTGGCAGCAGGATCACAACCATCCGTTTACGTTCCTCAGGAACCACCGACTATTGCTGGTGAAGAACAACTACCGGTTCCAATTAATGAGAACACCGGAAATCCATTATTATTCCATAGTTTAACTTGGATTCTCTCTGGTGGAATAATTGGTATATCTCTATTAGCAAAGTTAATCCTGTTGTTACGTAACCGTGGTAGTGTACAAGAGCGAGGGAAGTTAAAAAAGATTCGATTGCAACTAATTGAAACTATTCGTAATTATGGCGAATCTTCTAAAACTACTTCTGAGGATATAGAACGTATTCTTGGAAATTACCTTGGAATACGTTATGGGAATCCAAATTTTCACTTTGCCCATCCCGATCAATTAGAATCAGTTAAAGAACCGTCAGCAGCAACATGGATGGCACTTTGGCAAGAGCTACGAGAATTGCGATATCAACCATCCCAACTGATAGAGCAGTTACGTGCTGATTGGAAGGATCGAACAATTCAGCTGTTAAAAGGGAGTGAGTTATGAAATTCTCCCTCTTACGATTTATATTTGTAACACTTTTCCTAGTTGGATTCTTTGATTTTGCGGATGCAAGTTCCAATTTTGGAAAAGCGAAAGAGTTACTCGTCAAAAAACAACCGGTTGCAGCGATCCGATTGTTGCACCCAGCTATCTCCTCGAATCAAGCGACTCCCGGCGAATGGCAATTAGCAGCTATTGCCTATTGGAATGCCTATGGGGGTGACTCATTAGCATATGCCTTACGAACTGCAACGATTGCCCATCGACTTTCCCCGAATTCTGAGACCAGACAGCTACTGAATTGGCTACGACAAAAAGTGTCGAATCGAATTGATGGTATACCAAAAATAGCTTTATTCCGCATTCTAAACACTACTTTTTTACAGGTCCCGGCTTTGCTTTTGTAGCTGTTAGGTGCAGTCGGTTCAATCGTAATCGGAGTCAGGATTCTCTTAGTAAGAGTCGAACCAACCGGATTCATCGTAGTTCTAAGTAAGAAGTATTTATTTGTGTTGGGATGCGCTTTCCTAACAATCAGCATAGCATTATCGATTTGGCAACACTATTCGATTACTACGCCGGTTGCTTTTGTAACACAAAACGGTGTGACTGTTCTGCAACAACCCGATCTTGGTGCCAAAGAAGTAACGACGCTATCGATTGGCACCGAAGTAAAACCACTCAGCGAATTCAGTCGTTGGCAGGAAGTTCAACTGCCCGATGGTCGTAAAGGCTGGGTGCAGGGTGCAACCTTATTACATGTTGTTTTGTAAAATGTTACGGAGTTCAGTGTGTTTTCTTTTTGATTTGCATGTCGCATAAGAAATAATCTTGATTCCAAAGCTATTTGACATACTAAAGTATAGCGTTTGGAGTAGATTCAAAGAACCTACCGAATAGTGCGCGACACTAAGCTACCGAAAACCCACAAATCACAAACTTTTGCAAATTCGTAAGTAGTTGTTATTTAGTATGTTTTTTGCCTACTTGAAATATGAACAGTTTACTAAAGAAAGAAGAAGTGAGGTATCACGTTGCCAACAGGTACCCCGCTGAATGCTTTGTACGTTGATCGCGCTATGTGTGTGCGAGGCACCCGCGCGACGTAGTCGCATTCATCGACCCATTGACAACCTAATCCCGTACAATGTCACAGGCACCATTTTGGACACTTTTCTCGAAGTAACCCATAACGGCGCGATTCTCTAACTTGGCAAACAGTTCACTAAGGTTTCGGGCAAGTACTACGTAACACCAATTCTTTCTACTAGGTAGAAGGATTTGAATACCGGTCTGAAGACCGGAGGCTTTGAAACGAACGTTGCACGGTAAAGTGTGGTATAGTTCCACGACCAATCGCCGAACCGTATGTTCGGTTATGCTGCGAGGCACCTAATCCTCCGTAAAGTATGTTATACAGATTTGTAGGTGTTTGCAACCAATGTCGCATAAGGAATATTATGTATAGTTATTATTTAGTGTGACAATATTGCACTATCTGACTGCTTTTATTGCTTGAATCTCACGTTCTATCCGTTCAGCTTCTTCCAATCTTCCATCATTGCGATACAACTCAACTTGCGATTCCATTACGCGTATTAGTTTTATATCGTTCGGACCGTTCTTTAGTAACTCCACAGCTTGTTCCATCGTCTGATAAGCTTCGTCATTGTTGCCCAAAGCATGAACTACTTCCGCTAAACCAGCCATCACAACGGCTTGCATGCGAATATTACCACTGGCTTGTATGATTGACAATGCTTCGTGCAGCATGTGATAAGCCTTTTCGAGTTCTCCTTTTCGGGTATATGATCCTGCCATTGCTCGCAAAACCAAACTCTCATTGCGCCGCTCACCGATGTTTCGACAAAATTCGAGAGCGAGTCCCAAATACTCCAAAGCAGTATCATCATCATTTCGATTCTGATAGCAAAAACCAAGATTAGATAGGATACTTGCAACCATGCGGAGATTGTTCTGCTTTTCGAACATTTTCATTGCCGGCAGATAACATTCTACCGCTTTATCATAATTGTGCATCATTTGATGGATGTATCCGTTGCATTCCAGTGCTGTTGCGATGATTGACTCATTGTTTGACAATTCTGCTACTTGAATCGCTTGTTGAACTACAGTAAGTGCTTGATCGAACTTGTATACTTGTTGTAATCCTTTCGCATAGCTGCACAACGACATCGCTTCCCCACTAATATTACCATTCAGTTTTGCCAGTTGAATCGCTTTAGCGATATACTTCTCTCCTTCGACAGGTTGATTCAATTCATAGTAAAATCCAGCGAGATTTGCTAACAGGACAAACTCTTTATTAGAATCAGGTGATGTTTCGTAGATACCTAATGCCGTTTGAAAACATTCATGCGCCTCGTTGCTTCGCCCTTGAACACGATGTAGATTTGCTAAATCAACGAAAATATTGGCAACTCGCCGATGGTCGTTCAACAATTGTGCAATGTTCAGAGCCGCTTGATACTGTAGGAATGCCTGCTCTGGTTCGGAATGAGTTTGCGCATTTCCCAATTCTTCTAAAACGTCGATTTCCATTGTTGGGAGCTCATGCTCGAATGCCATCCTTCGCGCTATTTCTAACAAATGAATCGATTCAGAATATGAGCCACTCATTCGGAGTTTACGTGCTTCGAGTAACATCGATTTCATCGTATCTTCCAACTCAGTTCCACTTGTCGACTGTTTAGAGGATTCTTCGCTCATTATCGCCTTCCGATTGTTTTATTGTTCTACAACATAATAAAAAGGGGTACCCATCGGTACCCCTTACATGACGATTTAACATACTACTTGGTTTGAATTAGAATATCGATCCGGCGGTTTTGTGCTCGACCTTCACGGGTATTGTTATCGGCGATCGGTTGATCTTCACCTCTTCCTACTGAATTGATTCGACTTGCCGGTAACGCTAAGTTTGTTCGAAGATAGCTTGCAACTGCTGCTGCCCGTTGTTCAGAGAGTTCCTTGTTTGTATCATTGTCACCCAAAGCATCGGTATGACCTTCAACTACGAAGGTTGCACTCGAAACTTCCTGAACCGCTTGAACGACCCGATTCAAGAACTTTTGCATAGATTGGTTGACCGTTGCAGTACCTGAGGGAAAACTTATTCCTGTCAAGCGCAAAAGTATTGTTCCCTTTTGCACTACCACTGATTGTGCCTCTTTCGCTGTGAACGCTCCACCGATTCGCTTTGCTTTCTCTTCCAATTGTTGTGCGCGTTTGAGTGCTTCCGATTCCTTCTCGACAACACCAAGTTTGCCTTCCAACTCTGCGACCCGTAACTGTGCTTGTGCCAATTCCTGTTCTAATCGGTTTCTGGTTTGGATATAATTTTGTTCGAGGAAACTATACTGTTGTTCTTTCAAACTCAGTTGCGATTCAGCAGATAACCTTAGCGAATCAGTTGCGTGTAACAGCTGAGCGCCCGCCCCATCGGCACCATCGCTCCAATCGATATCCAGTTGTAACCGACGAGCAATTCCGCTAAAGTGCTCCTCATACCCTAAAAACGCCTTTTCCCAACCAGCTTTTTCCCGTTCAAATCGTTTTGCTGTTTCGGTAATTCGGAGGGCGTGTTTTCCTTCCATTGTGGCAAATCTTGCTGAGCTTTTCGCTCGCTCTGATACAGATGTATTCTGTTTCAATTCATTTTCTGCGATGTTTAGCGCATCACTGGCTGAACGGAATGTAAGCGGAGCGATCTCGTCGGCTCCAGCTTTACGCGCGGTTTCGATCGCTTCCCGAGCGGCTTTCAGCACAGTGTTTCGAATCGCTTCGCTTTCAGCGCGTTGAAACTTATCAATCATTTCTTTCTGTTGTTTTCGGGCTGCATCGAGCGAATTGTCTTCGATTTGCGAAACTGCTTTTCTCCAAAGGTTGTTCGCTTCCTCCCACTCGCGCTTAGCAGCTGAGGGTGCATCCACCATGATTGCACGCGACCGTGCTGGAATCACTTCCTTCAACACAAGTTTCGCGACATTTGCTGTTTCATAAGCTTTCTTTGCGAGGGTGTAGGAAGCGTTCAGCAGCTCATCGATGTCCTTTGAAGATTTTTTCAAAGTTTCTTTTTTACGTGCTTCATCAAACAAATCCTTCGCTTTTGCAAATGATTCTGGACTCAGCACTGCCGCATTCATCGAGTCGGCATCGGCAATCGCCATTTCCGCTTTTTCAAACAAAGCCAATCCATTCTGAGCAAAACCAACAGAAACTAAACCGATAATCAATACACCTATAAGCGATATAACACTCATTGAAAACTTAGTTCGCTTCACAATCTACTCCTACACTTGAACCTTACAGGGAACATTGTGTTATCTGACTACAACATTCACCAAACGGTCTGGTACGATAACTTCTTTTAAAATCGTATTGCCACGGGTCAACTTACGATAGGTTGCATCTTCGTGCATCCTGCTAATAATTTCATCTCGAGTTAATCCACGTGGCAAAGGAAAATGTCCACGCACTTTTCCGTTTATTTGCAATACGTAATCTACCGTATCCTCCAACAGCCATTTTGGATCGGGTACCGGATACGAGCAATCGAAAAGATTTCCCGGTTCTCCCAACCGTTCCCAAATCTCACAAAAGAGATGCGGGGCAAGCGGTGCTGCCGCTAAGGCGAAATGCTTGAGGGATGCAGTGAACGCTCCAGCTTCCGATGGTTTCACCTCCCATGCATAGTATTCGTTCACACAAGTCATCAGCGCTGCGATTGCAGTATTAAACTTGAATTGAGAAACACCCCGATCTATGCACTCGGTCATACGATGGAGGGCGCGTTGGATCTTTTCCGGAATCGGTTCTTCTACGCTTGCGTTAACATCTGCCCGTAATGCCAACCGCCATATCCGGTTCACGACTCGCTCGATTCCTGTAATACCACCATCATTCCAATCGCCACCAATGGCATAATCGCCCATGAACATCAAGTACATCCGGAAGACATCAGAACCGTATTGTTCGATGAATGGCTCAGGATTCACGACATTCCCGCGCGACTTCGACATACGCGAGCCGTTGTGGGTGATCACACCTTGGTGTACCAACTTCTTGAACGGTTCTTTGAAACCAATAAGCCCCGCCTTGTACAATGCATGGCAATCGAAACGTGAGTACAGCAAATGTCCGTAAGTATGCTCAGTACCGCCGATATAAGTATCGACCGGAAGCATCCGGTTAACAATCTCTTGATCGAACGGTTGTTGATCGTTTTGGGCACATGGAAACC
>JAOTSC010000186.1 GCA_030247525.1 bacterium
TCTAAGCGAGTTAGACACAAAGTAACTCCAGATGGAAAACGTGACTTGCCAATCTACTCGTATTCATTCGTTCTGGCTCTGTCTTCGTTGTCGGAATCAGAAGTTGCCTTATTATTGGGAACGATTTAGGAATCGTGATAGCGGTTAATGGTGCTGCTGACTGTCCATACCGGAATGAGGAGAAATGAGATTTGTAGACTCCTTTTGGACGGTTATAATGCAGATCGTTGTCTACTGACTATCCATGAATCGAAAGCCGGCAAAGTATGTTGCATCCCTCGTTCTGATGATTGTGTCGAGTTGTTACCGTCGTTGCCACGGTCAGGCAACTCAATCTCCAGTCGAAACGGTATGAAGTTTGTCGTGAGTCGATAATGCCACACCTGTTTAAGCGGTATTGCCGAAACCTCAGTCTGTCAGAAGAAGTGCATTTCGGTGGCCTGATCAAATTCTAGGACGGTTTCTTGCCCACCTCACCAACAACGAGTGAAATTATTTGTGCGAGAAATGTTTTAAATACACCAAGTATTGAGTTTATCCATTGAGAATGTTTTCCTAAACACGTATATTGTCAATAACCTACTTGTTACCGTAGGTTTCTCATTACAACGCTTCACCACAGACTGTGAAAAACGAACAACCATAGGAGTTATTGTGAAAAATTACGCAAGCGCTATTCTGGTAGTCTTTGGACTAACAGTATTATTGTCAACAAGTGCTTTAGGACAATCACCCTTTGTTGCCACTTCCGGATACTATGGACCGCCAGTCGTGTTGAATGGAGATCCTTTTATGGGTGGTTATACTGGAATTCAGATTAATGTCCCACAAAATGTACTAATCACGAATGTTCGGGTGAGAATAAATGTGTCTTGTCCTGACAATAGTCGGTTTGGTACGTTCATAACCGATCCCGGCGGTTTCGCACGAGCGAATTTAGCCCATTGGCGGAATGGTTCTTTAAGTGGCCAGGACTTTAGCAATACTGTATTTGATGAATCCGCACCAGTTTCCATTTACAGTGGGACTGCACCATATCTTGGTTTTTACAACACCGGTTTTGGTGAATTGAGTATGATGAATGGATTGATGTCAGGCGGCGATTGGGGAGTCTCCATCGAATACTGGGCTATGGGGTCGGTTACTCTCAATAGTGTGGAGCTTGAAATCAACGATGGTGCGGTACTACCGGTAGAAATGACGTCATTTAATGCCGTTGGGGCTGACAAGCAAGTATTCTTGCATTGGAATACCGAGTCGGAAACCGATAATGCGCATTTCAATCTCTATCGTTCAACGATGGAAAGTCAACGAGGTGAATTGTTGGCTCAACTCGATGGACTGCAGAACAGTGCCACTGGAAGAGAATACAACTATACCGACAATCGTGTATTGAACGGGCAGACCTACTATTACCGCATTGCGGACGTTTCGATGAACGGGGTTGAAACAATTCATCCCTTTGTTGTCATGGCTACACCGAGTGAAAATGCATTAGGGGTCATTCCTATCAAGTATACACTGTCGCAGAATTTCCCGAATCCCTTCAACCCTAGTACTCAAATAACCTATGGGATTTCACAGGCAGGGAATGTTCATTTAACCGTGTTCGATGCAATGGGACGTGAGTTGAAGACACTCGTGAATGGGTATCAGTCACCCAATACTTATAAGATTACATTCAACGCCGAAAACCTCCCTTCGGGAACTTATTATTATTCTCTATCGACCAAAGGGTTTTCGACGACAAAGAAGATGGTGTTCATGAAGTAGACCATCAATTTGGTTGCACTTCGAGCGTAGAGGAGAGTAGAGGGTAGGTACACCTAAGTCACCATTGCTAAGAGTCGATAGGATCGAACCGAATCGGAATGCGGTGACTTGTGATAAATCTCTGTTTCATGCGTTTTATCAGATTCTCGTGTCTACCTGGCTAACTGGGTAGACACGAAAACCTGACTTTCGGATGCATTGCTTTAGGTATCCTTTACCAACGATTAATCCACGTCCTCAATAGTTACTTCATCGAAGTAACACATACCTGCTTTCAGAATTACTTTGAACCTTCTACCATTAGCAATGTCATTAGCAAATTCAGGTCGTGAACCCTGAAACCCGCGCGCCCAACAGGACTCGAACCTGTAACCCCAAGCTTAGAAGGCTTGTGCTCTATCCGATTGAGCTATGGGCGCAGTATGATTTCTAACAAAATCTAACAGTATCTACATCTGTTATCGCAACCGTAAAAATAACGGTTCTATTGGGGAAATGCTACTTACCGGACTCGCAGGCTCTGCCAGTACATTTTCGTATTCAAGCCAAAGGCGACCTCGTGGTTCCCGCCTTCTCCGATTCCAAAATCAAATCGCACTTCCTGAAAAGAGGGAACTAAAAATCGTAGTCCAAAACCACCGCCAATCGAACGTCTTGTTTCGGTAATCCGTTTCGTCCAAGCAGCCCCGATATCGGTGAATCCAGCAAGTTCGACGCCGAATGGGATTGCCATCCCGAGCCCATGTCCCACAACTTTCGGGAGAACCCGCCACCGGATTTCCGAGGTTACGATATACTCGTTCGAGCCGTAGCTTCCGGTTGATAAATCAGAGTTCGAGTAACCCCGCACTGAATTAGTCCCACCGACGTGGAGCAGGTAATAGCGCGGTAAGCCAGTTTCCGGAGTTCGATTCCGGACTCGCATCCAATCGGACTGATAGAAATACACATTCCCCAAGATTGGAACCCACCAACGAGCATCGAGTAACCCTTCGGCAAACTCGCCGTCGCCTATGTAATTTCGGAACTCTGTTTCGCCCCACCAACCCGCCATCGTTCGGGTTGTACGGTCTCGACGGTCGATAGCTGCCCGTGCCCCGAACCACTGCTGTTTATCGTAACCGGTATGCGATATAGTACTACGAACACTGTCGGCATCCATCTCAAACCAACCCGCTCCAACACCCACTCGGCCGACTTCCCCGATCCACGAACCAAACCACAACGAATGCGACCAAGTCTTTTCGTAGAATTGCTCGAGGGGATTATCGCGTTCGCTAAACGAAGAGGAAAACTCGCTGGAAAAATGATTCCAACCGATCCACGGAGAGCGAATCACGAAATCGTAATTCTTCGTTTTTCCGAACATAGCGGTACCAATCGCTTCGATGTCGCGTCCGCCCAGATTTAGTGAGAATATCCCGCCGCCATATTGCGCATTCCCCCGGGAATCGGTTCCCACTGCCGGATACACCAGCACCGGCGGCAGTTCTTTCACTTCCCAACGGATTGCTACTTTATCGTTGTCGATTTCGGTAACCGCCTCGACTGATGCGAAAATATCCAATCCCTGTAATCGCTCTTTCATGTTTTGTAGACTTGTCGAATCGAGCCGGCTCCCTGCCTGCACAAACGATAGTTCGCGTTCAACGATGTACGGCTTTGTATAATGCAAACCCTGCCAAGTAATCGCATAGATTTGCTTTCCGACAGCGTTATAATTCCGGTTTTGATCGGGAATCGTGAAGTATGGTAAGAGGCGGGCATGACTGTGCGCCACCAATCCAAGCAGGATCGTGCAAAGTATAAGCAAAATTCGATCAGTGTATCGCATCGGCAAAGAATACAAAATTGCGGTTTGTTATACAAACCTGCAAGTTGCGGAATATGGAAAGATCTGTGCTGAATGTGAATTAAGAAAAACGCCGGACCTTACGACCCGGCGTTTCACAGAAATCATTCCATTCCGATGAATCGAATGCTTAGCCTTCCATTGCCTTCTTGGCGGCGCCCATCAGCCACTTGGTTGTGACCGACTTCGGACGTTCGATTGGGGAACCCATACCGCGGGCGAGCACCATCTGCGCGCCCATACCCAATACGCGGGACACCGAGAATAGAACGGTGTAGTACTGGAATTCGCGGAGACCGTAATGGTACAGCAGCGAACCGGAGGCGGCGTCTACGTTCGGCCACGGATCCTTGATCTTTTGAATGGTCTTGAGAATGTCGGGGACGGTATCAAACGTCAGTGCGACGGTCTTGAATACCGGATCTTCCGGACAATACTTGTGACCGAATTCCTTGAACATCTTGAAACGCGGGTCGACGACGCGCAATACAGCATGGCCGTAGCCGGGGATAACGCGACCGCTCGATAACGTTTCGGTCGCTTCCTTGTGCAAGACTTCCTTCGACGGGGAGCCGCCGAATTTCTCATTGATGCTCAATACCCACGCGAGGCATTCTTGGTTGGCAAGACCGTGTAACGGACCGGCGAGACCGTTTAAGCCGGCGCTGATGGCGTAGTACGGATCGGACAAAGCGCTTGCGACGAGGTGGCTGGTGTGTGCCGACACGTTGCCGCTCTCATGATCGCAATGGAGAACCATATATAATCGCATGAGCTTGTCGAAATCGGCGCTGTTAAAGCCCATCATGTGCGCGTAGTCGGCTGCCCAGTCGAGTTTCGGATTCGGGTCGATCTTCGAGCCCTTGCCGTAACGCTTGCGATAAATCCATGCCGAGATTTCGCCGACAGTCGCGACGATGTCGAGCACGTCTTCCAACATGTACTTCCAGTACTCGTCTTTTTTCACACCACGGTCGTATGCAGCGCGGTACTTGCTTTCCTTCTCCATCGCGAGGATTGCAACGTCAAGCATCGCCATTGGGTGATGTTCGTCTTTTTCTTCAAACTGGTCGAGGATTTTCCAAACGTATGCCGGAACCTTGGCGCGGGCTTTGATGTCGGCTTGCAGATCGGCCAATTCTTCGGCATTCGGGAATTCGCCGGTAAGCATTAACCAGAAAATTTCTTCGGGAAGTTTGTCGCCTAATTCTTCTAACTTGATGCCACGGATGATCAAACCGTAATTCGGATCAACTTCCGAGGTATCGCAAAGCAGCGACTTAATGCCGCGCATACCGCCGACGATTTGTTCGGCTTTGACTTCGTCGACTTTCGCATTACCGTACTTTCCCATGAATTCCTTCATTTCGGCGCGGAGTACTGGTAACTGTGTTCCGAGTTTGTCGAATAACTTACTCATGATTCATTCTCCATTTGCTGGTTTCGGTGGGAAGGAACCGCGATCTGGACTGGTACCGCCGGGTACGCACAGAATGGGCGTGATGCGCGGTTGTTTGTCGCACATCGCAAACAGATTCCTTCGCAGTGAGGTTGGTGGGATAATACCTGATTACGCTCTTAGGGCAAAAATCAAGTTACAATATCCAAAAGAGCGTTTCTAACAGCTTTTCAATATAACGAGTAACATATTGGGTATGCAAACCCGGATTCAAAAATAGTTGTCTAATCCGAGCTGAAAGGAGTATATTGTAACGCTGTAGCTTCGATGAAACGAAGCAGCCTGAAATCTGCCTGAAACTTCAAGTCTCGCTCTGCTCATTTACCGGGAAATCCATGGAAACTCGCTATCCGATTCACGTTGCCAACTATGCAACGATGCCAAATGCACCGCTGCACCTTGCACCGGCAATCCGCATCACCGACAAAATCGCGAAACCCCGCGCCCAATGGACGGTGGACGATCTTACTGCATTGGTGCGGGAAGAAAAAGTTCGCATCATCAGTCTCATGCACATCGGCAGCGATGGCTGGCTGAAAACACTCGACTTTGCCCCTCGCGACGCTCGCCATTTGCGAGACGTTCTGTTAGCCGGCGAGCGCGCCGACGGTTCCAGTATCTTCGCTGGAATGGGAATCCCTGCTGGAAAATCCGATATCGTGTTACGTCCCCGCTTGGACAGCGCTTTTTTCGATCCGTTCTCACCCGTTCCCACATTAATCTTGATGTGCAACCATTACGGACGAGATGGCAATCGACTACCGGAATCGCCGGACACCATTCTCAATAATGCAAACTGCTAAAAAAACAGGTTTGACACCGCCGCCCTTTGCGGTATAATATCCGTCCGCTACGGTCGACTAGCTCAATGGCAGAGCAACTGACTCTTAATCAGTGGGTTCAGGGTTCAAGTCCCTGGTCGATCACCTAGAGATGGCGGTAAGCCGCTCCATAGCCCCCACATGTGGGGGCTAATTGTTTAAAACACGTCCATAAAGAACATACGTTCTAATTAGTTTTGCAGTCAACTTGCAGTCAAAATCAGCCGATTTTTGGGGAAATGGCTTGGGGTTCTCGCGCTCAGGGCGATGGTAGTCAGTCTTAGAC
>JAOTSC010000187.1 GCA_030247525.1 bacterium
GTTCAAATGAACGTCGCCTTGTCCGCTAACAATTGTTTGCGACAATTCAGAATCCTGATGCATCGTAAAGGTCGGGTCCTCAAAATGACACTGGGCAAGACCAGTCGACATTTTATCTTCCGAGCCTTTATTCTTGCATTCAATCGCTAAGCGATAAGTTGGCGGCGGGAATTCGACCCGGCGCAGTTTGATTTGAGAAGTCGCATCGCAGAGCGTATCACCGGTTTTCGTTTCCTTGAGTTTGATCGTACCAGCTAACTCGCCGCAGGAAACAGAATCGACCGTCTTACGATTCTTGCCATTCACTAAGAAAATGGTGTTGATTTTTTCTGCTTTACCGGTTTGGGTGTTGATCAATTCGTCGCCGGTTTTTACCGAACCCGACCAAACCCGGAAAAGCGAAATGTCGCCAACATGGGATTCGTTCATCGATTTGAAGACCTGCACGCAAGCGGGCAGACTCACATCTGGCTTTCGTTTCGAGCCATCCTCCGCCTCTACTGGCTCGCGTTCGGCAGGTGAAGGGCAAAACTCAATCAAGAGATCCAGTAAATCGTCGGTACCGATATTCTTCTTAGCGGAACCGCACATCACCGGATGAACCTTACCGCGTTGAATACCAAGACGAATACCACGATCCAACTCTTCATCGGTTAGTTCACCGGTATCGAAATACTTCTCGATTAGTGCATCGTCGGCTTCGGCAGCCGCTTCGATCAAACCGCGTCTCAATTCTTCGGCTTGCTCTTTGAACTCGGCAGGAATTTCCGACTCAACACTCTTACCGGAACCGTCTTTCCATGTCCGCAATTTCATGTGAACGACGTCGATTATCTGATGAAACGTCTCTTTTCCCACTCCTATCGGATATTGCATCGCCACGCAACCGTTACCGTAAGAAGCGCGGATTTGTTCATACACTTTATCGAAATTCGCATTTTCGCGGTCGAGGCAGTTCACGAAGAACAGCGTGCCGATTCCCTTTTCACGGGCGGCATCAACTGCGTGATCGGTACCAACTTCCACCCCTCCAACTGAATGAACCACTGCAATACAAACATCTCCGACTTGGTACCCGCACAGCATTTCGCCGACGAAATCGGAAAAGCCGGGAGTGTCGATAAGATTTAGGTGGTGGCCATGCCAGTCAGCATTCAGCAAAGAAAGTTGAATGGAGATTTTCCGGTCGATTTCCTCTTTGTGAAAATCGGAAACGCTAGTGCCGTCATCGACGGAACCCAAGCGGTTAACTCCTCCAGTGGTGAAGATCATTGCTTCGACGAGTGATGATTTGCCGGAACCGCTGTGCCCGGCTAAAGCAATGTTTCGGATTTTATCCATCGGAAACGACAAGGGTGAACCTCCTTTTTCGGTGGTTTAAGCAGATTATTAAGATAGTACTCGAAGTGTTACGTGACAAGAGGCGAGACAAAAAAAACGCCGGAATATGTTTCCGGCGTTTAATCAATTCCTATTTTATCGGTCGTCAAAGGGGTCAATTTCGGGAGGATTCTGTTGACCACGACCACCCCGATGGCGATTTTGTCCACCTTTCGGAGCACCACGACCCATACGCTCGCGCATTAGCTGTTCCACACGCTCCGGGAAACGCATGATAAAAAGCTGCAACCGCGCCACTTGCCAAGGTTCCAAGACTTTCGATGTCGCAGTAACAAATACTTTGATTGCCTCAGCTTGTAACCGGTGATTTTCCATAAAGGTTTTTGATACTCGATCTACTTCCAAAGCAGTACTTGACGAACCCGGCTCGCCGAGTCGTCTGAGCTTTACGGCAAGCTCAATTCGTTCTTTTCGCAAATCTCTGGTTTTCCGTTCAAACTCGCTGAGGAGTGGGAAAAAGAGTTTTGCTTGTTCGGTTTTAATATCCAAGAGCCGGGTTAACCGAGCTATCATTATTGTTTCCAGTTTATCATCCGAGAGTGGTGATTCGCCGGGGGGATTCGGAAAATCGTCGTCGGCAGCTTCTGGTTGGGCAAACAGGAACAACGGAAAAGCGATTAACAGTAGTAACAATAGTCGTTTCATAACAACTCACTCCAATCAAGCGAGGTATCGTTTTTGAGTTCTTCGATGACCGCAGCTTGTTCGGTTTTTGATAATTTTTGCATGGAAGCATCGATGTCGATGTACATGTCCTCAGAGGAAATTGAATAGAGCGATGCCAGTAAATCGGTGTCGTATTGGACCGGGTCGCTTGTGACCTCAGAAACAATACCCGCTAAGTCGTCATCGGTAATTGTGTTAATCTCACTATCAGACATTTCCGGGGCAAACGAAGAGAGCAGACTTCCGGGTGCTCGTTGTTCGTTTTGTGGTGTCTGCTCAGGGATTGCTAACAAAAAGAGTGCGACGAATGCGATAGTAACGGCAGCTACTCCCGCCGGTTGCCAGAGGAACGATAGAATACGACGACGAGTCCGTTTTCGCTCCAAACGGGCAACAACGCCGGTAGAAATCCGATCCAAAGCGATGCGCGAAACCGTGCGCGGACCGGTGTGTGGCAGCTTTGCCGCCCACACTTCCAGTTCTTCCTCGCTCCACGTTTTCTTTGTCATTTCTCTTCCAACCATTCTCGAAGTTTTGCCACCGCAAAACTAAAGTTCGCTTTGACGGAACCCTCACTCTTTCCCGTTATTTCGGCAATCTCACCGTTCGATAAACCTTGTTCGTGACGCATTACAAAGATTGACCGTTGTTTCGTCGGCAGTCGCTTAATCGCAGTTTCTAAATGCACTCGCTGCTCATGTGAAATGATAATTTCATCAGGAAGCGGATCGTCGCTGGGTAGATTCAAACAACTTTCATCTTCTTCCGATTCCTCGCCGATTCGGACGAACCAGCGCAATTTCCGGTTGCGAAGTTTATTCAGCGAGAGATTGTACACAATGCGATAGAGCCACGATGAAAACTGACTGTCGCCGCGAAATCCCGGCAGCTCTTCCCATGCTTTGATAAAAGCGTCTTGTACGATGTCTTCCGCATCGGAACTGTTTCGCAACAACCGACTCGCCAATAGTAACGCCCCTTCGCGATGTGCCAACACAAGACGATTAAAAGCAACCGAATTACCTGCCGCGGCAGAGCTGATCCAATCGCGTTCCTGAGGGTCGGTTGCCATTATTGTGACACTTCTTAAGGGGGGTGGTTTAACTACCTCGGAGAGGAAGCTGCCGTCACAGGGAACCAATTGAATTGAACGTACAACCGGTCGCCCAACGCCCCTTGGAACGCATAAGCAAAGTCAAACAGGTAATCCCGGTATTTCAGTCCGAATCCGGCGGAGAAGCCCGCAATGGATTCGCTGGTGGCTCCTGTTTTCTGGTCAGCGCCTAACGTGCTATAACCCATCCGGAGTTTAAAGGGATCGGAAACATCGAATTCACCAGCTCCCGCGAAGTAAGGATCGGTATCAGACCATTTGGAGAGTTGCGCTAAAAGTGTAAGCGGGAGGTGATCCAATCGTTTCGAGAAACCGATGCGCATCGAAGTTGGTAAGTCGGTGGTGCTCTCATCGAATTTCTTCACATTGATACCGAGATTCCGAATATCGACACCTGCTTGTAACTGTGACATAATGGGAACGGGAGCGGAGATACCACCGGAAAATACAATCGCGGATGCGCTGTAGGTATCGATCTTCGAGGATAAATAGCCCAACTCAGCGCCAGTAGAAAAATACTTCGTTTGTTTAGCGATGAGTCCGGCTACATAGATGTCGTTGGCTCCGAAAGTGCCTAATTTTTCTCCGGCAACGGATGTTTTATCGAAACTTCCGTAGTTGAAGTATGCGAGTCGTCCGCCTACCGTGAAGCCGCGCCACGGTTGGGCATAGGCGATATGACCGGCGGAAAGGTCTAACGGATAGTCGATATATCCTACCGAAATCGTCCGACCAGTTTTATTGGCAAGCGAGGCGGGATTTCCATCGAAAGAAGTTGGTTGTGGATAGGCGGTATTCGCCGAGGCGATCGCGACCGACGCCGCGGAAAGGTCGCGCCGGAGAAAATCGAATCCCGCTTGTCCGGCTCCGGCGAATGCCTGAAGCGCAACCAGCGAGATACTTGTTATGAGAATAGAAATACGCTGAACCATCGTTCTCCTCCCTTTGGGTATGCATCGGTCAATGGTAACTAACTGCCGTGACAAGGGTTCGATTCCGCTCCTATCGCCAAAGGGACACTACTTTGCCGCTACAAACAATACTACGTTCGATTGAATAAAGCAATATAGCTATCGAACGGGTTATGAAGAAAAGCGGGACGATTATGGAAGACATTTCTAAGATTCTCTTGGTCTGGTCTAATTAGTCGAAGTAAGAATTGTTCTTCACCTCGGAAAAGTCGAAGAACCGATATTTGTTGAACATATTCTGTTCAAATCGATTCTTTGCGATTATGTATTAATACATCTGTTTCCAGTGGATATCAATGAGCAGACATCAAATGCTTGAAGGATACTAATCGAACACACATTCTCAGTTTCTTTTTGGTTGTTCGATCAATGATAACTACAGTCTAAAACCCAAATGCAAGAAAATCGTTTGATTCTCCTCCAACACCTCCCTATTTTACCACCAACGATTCGGGAGGTAACAATGTTCCAAACAACAATACAGCGCATTACGAAACCAAGAGCACTGTATGTTTTCTTTGCGGGGCTGCTGTTCTCCGTCACTTCGGCATTTGCCGAAGAAGCGGGTCATGCCGCACCGGAAGTCAATCCAGTCTGGATTCTACCATTTGTGATCTTATTGGCGTCGATTGCCGTTTTGCCTCTGCTCGCCAAGCATTTCTGGGAAAAATATTACGGAGCAATCGCTATCGGACTCGGTTTGGTGGTCGTAGGATACTATCTCTTTGGGCTCAATTATCCGATAAAACTATTGCATACCGGGCATGAGTACATCAGCTTCATCTGTTTGATCGGTTCGTTGTTCATCGTTTCCGGTGGAGTATTGATCCACATCTGGAAACCCGGCACGCCGCTTCTGAATATTGCCTTGCTCGCGGTAGGGGCAATCATTGCCAACATATTTGGTACGACCGGCGCATCGGCACTTCTGATTCGTCCCTTCATCCGAATCAACCGTCCCCGACTCAAACCTTATCATATCGTATTCTTCATTTTCATCGTTGCAAATTGCGGCGGTTTGTTGACACCAATCGGTGACCCACCGCTCTTCTTAGGGTACCTTAAAGGCGTTCCTTTCTTTTGGTTGTTTGAGCATGTGTTACCCATCTGGGTATTGACGGTTGGATTGATACTCGCTGTATTCTTTGTGATTGATTCCCGAAACAAAACTCCGATGACTGATGACCCACCACCCAAAGGGCATGGCAAATTCGAGATCGAAGGAAGTCACAATTTCATTTTCATCGTGATGATTTTGCTTGCGGTACTTTTCAATAGTCACCTCCCGATTTTCGTACCGGAAGCAATCCAGATCGCAGCCGCACTGCTATCGCTCAAGTTTACATCCAAATCGATTTATGAGAAAAATAACTTTAGTTTCGGACCGATCAAGGAAGTTGCGTTATTGTTTGTCGGTATCTTTGCGACAATGATTCCCGCTTTGCAGTACTTGGAACTACATGCTTCGCAGCTTGGCGTCGATACCCCGGGCATGTTCTATTGGATGAGTGGTGTGTTATCGTCGGTGTTGGATAATGCCCCAACGTACTTAACCTTCTTGTCCGCGGCGTTTGGTCTTCACGGCGCTAACTTGGATTTCAGTTATCACATGCACTGGATTTTAGGTTTGTACCAAGGGGTCGCACACGTTGAACCATCTCAACTCATCGGTACTGATACCGTTGCACCTTTCGATTCCGTTAAAGCACTTCCTGCCCTTATGGTAAGTTCCGCCGGGCAAGTATTTCCCGCAGCAAAATCATTCATGTATGTAATGGCAGTTTCGGTTGGTGCAGTGTTTTTTGGTGCGGTGACTTACATTGGAAATGGTCCAAATTTCATGGTGAAATCAATTGCCGACGAATTAGGTTGCGAGACGCCGAGTTTCTTTGGTTACATCGCTAAGTACAGCCTACCGATTTTGATTCCGATTTTCTTTGTCGTGTATCTAATCTGGT
>JAOTSC010000188.1 GCA_030247525.1 bacterium
TCGATGAAGAGGATTACGGAACGCCTGACAACAACCCGATGGATGTCCACACTCACGGAACTCATGTTGCCGGAATATTGGCTGCACGTACCAATAACGGGGTAGGTATTGCATCGGCAAGCTATAATGTGAAAACACTGGCAATGCGCGCCGGGTATGCGTATCGCTCCGATCAATATCTGTTCGGAGACGGTCTGGTCGACGATTTCGCTCGGGCAACCCAATATGTAGCAAACCGCGGAGCGCGGGTCGTCAGTTTCAGTTATGGCTATGACTATCCCGATAGTGCGTGGCAAGCAGCGGTGAACTATCTCGCTGCGAATGATGCTTTGGTTTTTGGCGCTGCTGGGAACAATGACAACGCGAGTTACATCTATCCAGCGATGTTTGAAAATGCTATTGCGGTTGCAGCATTAAACCGTGGTAATGTCCGGGCATGGTTTTCCAGTTATGGCAGTTGGGTGGACATCGCTGCGCCAGGTGTTGCAATCTGGTCGACCGTGATGCCAAATATGATAAACTCCGCTTATTATACTCAGTATTCGGGTACATCGATGGCGACGCCAAATGTAGCTGCGGTAGCGGCGTTGCTCTGGTCGAAGAATCCTGCCCTATCGGCAATCGACGTTCGCACTGCGATCTACCAAACCGCAACCAATCTCACGCAAATCAATCCCGGATATATGTTAGGAGCAGGGGGAGTAGATGCGAGAGCTGCCATCGAAACGATCCCTGAACGTCCTTTGCGGTTACTCACGCCTTCTTCCATCGAGGATACGTTATGGATTGGTTGTCCAGATACATTCCGGTGGGTAGATCAGAGCAGCACAACGCTGAGGATACAGTCTCAAACCAACTATCCCTACGGCGAATGGACGACGTTATTTGCATCGACGCCGAACGACGGCTGGGAACCCTGGATACCAACGGGAATCGCTTCCAAAATGCGCTTTCGGATACTTTCCAATACGGACTTTCGATGGCAAGATAGGTCGGACAATGACTTACCGCTCTCCACCAAAGCGCTGGTACTTAATGAACCGAATAGTGGCGTAAAGTTGTTCAATGCAATCGATACGATTCGGTGGGCGAAACGCGGGGTAGAGCGAATCCGCATCGAATGGAACCGCTACTATCCGCTTGGTGAGTGGGAGTTGATTGCATCTCATGTCGATGCTTCTATTGGTTACATGCAGTGGATTATTCCCCGAGTTGGTACAAACAATGCCCGAATAAAAATAACTGACGAATCGGACGCTACGCGATTCGATATCTCGAATGCAAGTTTCACAATTCGCTCCTCACAAATCCTGATAACCAGTTTCGCAACCAAAGATACCGTTTACACTGGTATCCCTTTTACACTGCGCTGGAGTTCATTCGGAGTATCAGGAAACCTGGCGCTGGATGTTAATACATCCTATCCAACGGGAAACTGGATTCGCTATGACGGAAGTGTTCCAAATTATGATTCACTCCGGATTACACTGCCACATTCGATCTATGGAGAGAACACACGATTACGGTTACGCTCCAATAATGATTCGACAATTAGTGCGATTCATTTTGGAAGCCTTCGGATTGTTCGACCTTGGATCCAAATCACTAATCCCAATGGCGGAGAAAACTGGTCGTTGTTTCAATCCTATCAAGTGCGTTGGCAAGGTGACCATATCGCTCCGGTGAGAGTGCAAATTGCCCGCGATTACCCTTCCAACCAATGGAACGATGTCTCTGATGTAATTGCCAATACTGGTTCTTATTGGTGGGGAGTTATTCCACCGTGGTCGAGTCGCTGTCGCATCCGGGTATTTTTCCGCGATTTTCCTTCTATCGGCGATACAACCGACTGCGATTTTTCGCTGTCGGGCGTTGGCATAAGTGAACAGACCGGATTGCTGCCGGATCGCTTTACGGTCGAAACGCCGTATCCCAATCCCGCTAATCGAGAAGTATTGTTGCGGTTTGCCATTCCATCGGATGCCCAAGTGACGGTCGAGATTTTCAACCTCCAAGGCAGACAAATCGAACGGCTTTCAAGCCAATGGTATCGAAGCGGTTTTCATTCGATTCGCTGGAACCCGGGAATGCAGAGTCACAACGCCTTTACCAGCGGTGTTTATTTTGTAAAAGTCGCATACGCGGGACAGACACTCTGGGGGAAAGGAGTTATATTGAGGTAGAGTATTGTTGTCACAGCAATCGAAATCTTTCGACTAAGACATCAATCCTATCGAATCGGGAGTACGATATGATTCGCAATGTCCGCTGGTTACTTGTATTGTTAGTACTATTCGGTTTAGAGAATGTTACGGCAGCAGTTAGACCACTGCTGCCTAATCGATCCAGCAAGATCGAGCTGCGAATTGCTGCCCCGATGCTGCAATCCCTGCATCGTACGTTTGACGGTGTTCTTCATTACCCAACCGGATTACTTGCATTCGATGATCTCCTCTGTGAGTATGAAATTGTCGAAGTACATCCCCTCTTCACCCACGATCCGGTTTCTTTACGAAATCCAATATTCTTTCAGGTAGGGATGGATCGCTTTTTCGAGCTGACCTGTGATGCTTTTGTTACTCTATCGGAATCGGAACGGGAAACATTGTTAGGTAGGCTCCGTTCGATTGAAGGGATTGAGCTTGCCAACTTCATTGGATTGTGTGGACCGTTATTTACACCCAACGACTTTTCTCTCGAAGGGAGAGAACTTTGGGGGTTAGACACGATGCATTGCCGGCAAGCTTGGGACTTACAGAAAGGTAACGACGAGATTCTCGTCGCTACAATCGACACCGGAATTGACTATGTACATGAGGACTTGCGCGATAACATTGCAATCAATCCCGGTGAGGATATCGATCAGGATGGACAACTAAGCACTGCCGACAATAATGTATCGATGACGATGACAATGGCTTTATCGACGACGTAATCGGATGGGATTTCCAAAGTGCAAGCTGGGGTCAGATTTATGTGGATTTATTGGGATTGATCGATTCGATTCCCGGGGAAGATTATGGTATCCCCGATAACGATCCACCAGATTATTACGGACATGGAACCCATGTGGCAGGTACGATAGCCGGATGCACAAACAACGGCATCGGCATTGCTTCCGGGAGCTTTAATGTGAAGCAATTAGCGATACGAGCAGCTGTAGCGTTTACATATAATGGAACAAGAACTGCACGTGGATACTCCAATGATTTTGTTCGTGCAATACAATACGTCGTTAACCGACAAGTCCGAGTGATAAGCATAAGTTTTGGTGGAAGTACACCAGACTCCTCATATCAAGCGGTGACTGAATATGCCCGTGAAAATGGCGCAATAATGTTTGCCGCTGCAGGAAACTCAGACTCTATCGAAATCAATTATCCTGCTGGGTATCCCAATGTCATTTCAGTCGCATCATTAAGACGAGGAAATCTACGTTCTACATTTTCAAATTACGGACCTACGATAGGTATCTCCGCTCCCGGCTCAAGTATTTGGTCGACGATGACTCTACAATCCAACGAAGCGACACTCTATGCTTCATGGTCGGGAACGTCGATGGCGACGCCGAATGCCGCTTCGGTTGCAGCATTAATCTTCTCAAAGAACCCATCACTGACACCGGCGCAAGTGCAGCAGTATCTATATCAAAATGCCACCAATATTTCTGCGTTGAATCCCGGTTATCAGTTAGGCGCAGGCGGTGTTAATGCCCAACGTTCGATCCAAGCGACGCCGCGACGACCTTTGTTATTAGTGTCGCCAAGCGCACGATCCGATACGATTTGGTTGAATCGACCCGATACAATTCGTTGGAGCGATACTCAGAGCAATGCCATCCGCATTGAGTGGAATCGGAATTTCCCTTATGATGCTTGGCAGGCACTTTTGGCAACTACTCCGAACGACGGGATACATATCTGGACACCAACTGGAGCTGAGCTGCCACATGTACGGATCCGGGTTATCTCGAATACAAACATTCTTTGGAATGACCGCTCCGATTATTCCGTTCCACTAATGAATCCACAGCTCACGATCGGTGCTCATAGCAACGTTGTCGCATATCATGCCCGCGACACAATCCGGTGGAATATGGCAGGAGTTAATCGAGTCGATGTTAAATGGAACCGGAACTATCCGATGGGAAGTTGGGATACCATTGCCACCAATATTCCTGCTGCAAATGGACAGATAGTTTGGACAATACCTTCTTTACCCACTCAACATGCCCGAATAAAAGTGATCGACCGCCGCTACCCGGAGTTATCTTCACTCTCACCGGATGATATTGCAATTGTCCCACCTATGCTGGCGTGGAACGACTCATTGAATAGTGACTCCTTGTGGGGGGGATTGCCAACGACTCTCTACTGGGACTCCTTTGGTGTGTTTGGAACACTCAAGCTCGATATCATGATTGGCTATCCAACCGGCAATTGGTCACCGATCTTTGAAGAGCTTCCCAACACAGGGAATACTACTTTCATGATCCCGACAAGTATCTCAAACGATCATGTAAGGTTTCGCCTTCAATGGAATCTCGACACTTCAGTTACAACCATTACTTCACGCGATATTCCAATTACTCGAGCAACGTATCGGATTGTCTCTCCCAATGGTGGTGAAAATTGGGGAATCAACGAAGTGCACCGGATCGAATGGAGTAGCAATAATCCAGCGACAGTTCTCGTGCAGCTCAATCGTACCTTTCCGAGCGGACAATGGATCCCGATAAGCGATCCAGTAACGAATGCAAATTCAGTGCTGTGGTCGGTTACTTCTCCGATATCGGGTCGCTGTCGAGTTCGTGTTATTCCCCAAAGTTCGACGATGGTGGGCGATACCTCCGATGCGAATTTTCAGATTGGCGTATCTTCGGTAAATCTTGATGAAAACACGATTCCGGGTGAGTTAATCTTGCTTTCGCCACAACCAAACCCCGCCAATGCATCGGTGACATTACGTTTCGGATTACCGACCCCGTTACCGGTAAAAGTCGCGATATTTAATGTGCATGGACAAGAAATCGCGGAGTTTCCTGAACGGATGTATACTCCCGGTTATCATTCGATCAGTTTGAATCTAACGCAGCGCAATGGTTTGCATAGTAGCAGCGGAATCTTCATCGTTCGAGTTACTTCAGCGTCGCGTTCCTATTACACGAAAGGGCTCTATGTAAAGTAGAACATAAAAACCCTCATAGAACGCGTGTGCATTTGATATAATGAAAAAAAGCTTTATGAAGAATAGGAAAGTTTTCACACAGTAAAATTATTCGCTACTTTTCTTGATTGACTGTGTAGTAAAGAATACTCTCTCTTCTCGTTTTGTTTTGAGGCAAAAATGAATTCGTTCGTTGTCAATACCCGCCGCCTGCGGCTTCCACTCCGCATGGGAACACTTTTCTTTGCAATACTCGCATTTTCGTTAACCGGACGTGCACAGCCTTGGCTAACATCACTTCCCGAAGATTCGCTGGGAAAGATTTCCTATGCGAGGGAAGTGCAGTTGTTCGATCAATACTGGTCAAACCGGCAGCCGGAAAAAGGAAAAGGTTACAAAGCCTTCATGCGAAAACGCTGGTTTTGGGATCGTCGACTCGATGAAACGGGAGAACTGAATTCGGCAAAGCACTGGCAAGGGTGGGAGGAGAAACAGCGACTGTTTCCGGTAAGTGCAACCGACGAAGCCGATTGGTTGCCGGTTGGTCCTGCAATGATCCCTACTTCCGGCGGTGGTGTCGGTCGGGTAAACTGCGTCACTATTCATCCAAGCAATCCTAATATTATCTGGGTCGGGGCTGCCTCTGGTGGAGCTTGGCGCTCATCCGATGGTGGTTCGACTTGGGAAACGACGACTGATTATCTCCCGTTGTTAGGGGTGACAAGTATCGTCATCGATTATGTTAATCCAAATGTCATCTATCTGGCAACCGGCGATAACGATGGTGGAAATACCTATAGCGTAGGCATTCTGAAATCGACCGATGGTGGCGACACTTGGAATCAAACCGGATTAACCTATCAAACCACCAATTACCGGATTCTCGGAAAATTGATGATGAGCCGGGTCGACAACAATCTCCTCGTGTTAACCACCCACAGTGC
>JAOTSC010000189.1 GCA_030247525.1 bacterium
CCATTGATGCGGTCATTGCACAGGCGTATGGTCTCTCCCGCGAACAGTATGAACATGTCCTCTCGACTTTTTCACATAAATCCTATCCGAAAGCACCGACACTCTGCCTTGCCAAATTCGATGAATTGACCGCCATCGGACTCGATGCTTTCACCAAAAAGTATGACCCATACTGGGACATTCCACTGAACGAGAATCTCCCCCAACCAGTCATCGACCTACCGATTCCTATCACGTCAGAAGCAGACGCTTCGGAACATACCTTATTCTCGATGGACACCACCCCGACCATTAAACATCGCAACAAGAGGAAATAGGAGTAATCATGGCGATTCTACTAAGAGACCTTATCAAGCAAATTCCATCCGACACTCAGGACCGAGTCGACCAGACAAGAACGAGGTTCAATTCCACGATACGAGAACTTATTAAACAAGAAACTGGCTTAATGCTAAGGCGTGGTGAAGCAGATAAAGGAAACAAAACTGAAAGCGTCTCCGTACCGGTAAAATTGGTTCCTGGATTACCCATTGCATTACAAGATATTTCATTTGATGACAGTCTCGACTTGCTTCTTCTCATCAGTCCACAGCGAAAGTACTTGCAATCTGCTAACGCAAATCTAAAGCATTTAGCACCATTCTTTGTGGAAGTAGCCAAACATCCTAAAGCTTTCAAGGGTTCCGAAACGAGCTTAGTGCCTTGCGCAAATTACACACAAAAATCTATCGCATGGTTACTTGAACAACTTGCCAAAGATGACCCGGTAAAGAAAATCCTTTCTGTCGACGAAGATGTTCTTGGCGCTTACTATTATGGGTCGAATGATACTACGTTGTTTCAGGTTGACACACCGACTGACTGTAAGATTGAATTGTACTGGGCAGTTATCGGTTTAGTAGCAGGTATGCTGGGTGTAGAAACGGAACACCTCACCGCCGTGGTTCTGGCGCATGAAGTTGCACATGCTTACACTCATCTGGGAGCCGATATTGATGGTCACCGTTGGGTAACAGATGGCTTTGCTCGAACCGACAGAAGCGTAAAAGAAGGATTAGCACAGTACTATACTATCCAGATTGCCAAAAGACTGGAACTACAAATTTCAGGTTACACTGCTGCTTTTCATGAAATGTTAAAGAGTCAGCCGGTTGCATATCACGCACATGAGTTGTGGGTAACTGGAAATAAACCCGAAGAAGTTAGATTGGCGATGTTAGAATTTCGACGTGATGGGAGTGGTAATGTTCAAAAGTTCAATACTGCTCTCGTTGAAGCAAAGAAGAGACTTCGTAAGCATGCATAAGCAGATTAGTAGGTAATCAATGCCATTACACCCCATCCACGCCCTTGATGAAGTGATTGCCGAGTATCGGGAGTATCTCCGCACCGAATTCCGTGCCAAAGACCCCAACCTCATGGCAGCCCTCGAACGGGAACTCGATAAGCCGCTCTTCCTTGCACAGGAGGCGTTCTTTCAGGCACATCGCCCATTCAAGAATGGTAAACCGTGGCGTGACCTGCCACTCGACCCGAAGCTTGCCAAAGTGATGACGAAACGAGCGGGTACTGAGTTCGCTTATACCCACCAGTCTGACGCGATTGAACGATTACTTAGTCCTGATGCGGGTCCGGTTGTTGTTACTACTGGCACCGGATCCGGTAAAACCGAAGCGTTCCTCCTGCCGGTCATTCAGAATGCGATTGCCGACGCCTCTCACTTCAAGCAGAATGGTCTCACCGCTATTCTGGTCTATCCGATGAATGCGCTTGCCAATGACCAACTTTTGCGTATTCAGGAATATCTCGAGGATTCCGGTTTCGATGGAGTAGTTAAGGTTGCCAAGTATGACCGCAGTACCAAGCAAAGTGAACGGGAAGAGCTGCGACGCAACCCGCCACATATCCTGCTAACCAATTACATGATGCTGGAGTACTTATTGGTACGACCGGCTGACCGTGAAGGCATTTTTGCCAATCACCGTTGCCGCATTTTGGTGCTGGATGAAGTACACACCTATCGGGGAAGTTTAGGCGCTAACATTGCATTGTTGATTCGTCGGGTCAGAACCCATCTTGGTCGTGCCACCCAGACGTGGAAACCGGATGTGTCGGACAGTGAGCATGGTATCCGATATCCGATGTTGATTCCGATTGGAACCTCTGCTACTATTAAGAGCATTGCTGAATCGGATAAATCACCAGAGGAAATGCGACGACTACGGGATGAAGATATCCGTGAATTCTTCTCCAAATTGACCGGTGCTGAACACAATTCCATTGCGGTGTACGGCGAAGAACTCCAGTCTATCGACATTCCTTCTGAAGCCCATTACAGCACCCAACCAGTTGCGATTGACGACCTTGATATCGGTGACAGCGAATCAGTTCGTACTGCCCTGTGTAAGCTGTCTGACCAACCCCTTACGACACCGATTGAAGAAGCGGTTCGTGGTTGCCGAATGTTATGGGATTTGAATCGGTGGTTGATTCAGAAACCGATGTCGGTACACGAAATCGTTGGTAAAATCCGTGCCGAGATTCCCGAACGGAAAGATTGGTCAGACGAAGCTATTGCCGATGAAGTCACAAAGCTGTTGACGATTGGCGCGGCACTACCCGATGGTTTGGTCGGTGCACTGCGACTGCGGGTGCATCGTTTCATTCGAGGTGGGTGGCGATTCCACCGCTGTATCAATCCCGCCTGTGGTAAACTGCATCCGATGGGTGAGGAGAAGTGTTCGGAATGCGGTTCATTCACCGCTCCGTTGTTGCTATGTCGTAACTGTGGTGCCGATTATCTGCGGTTTGTCGGTGACATCGAAAAGGGTGGGCTTCGTCCCAGTGCAATCATGGCAGAGCCAAACGAATGGTTACTGTTCCAACCGGAGAAGTTCGTCACAAAGGATATGGATGATGAAGAGGGAACATTCGATGATATCGATGATTCCCAAGGCGCAGGGAGGTTGCGACAGGGTCAAATCAAAGGGAAGAAAATTCTCAATGGGTCGTTTAGTTCGACTTCATTGACTTTCAGCGCCGACCCTGCTGATTACGATATCAAAGCGACGATGGTTCCTGCCCGAACGAAGTGTATGTGTTGTGGTGGCACAGCAGGTAACCGAAGTGTGATTACCCCCGTTGCGATTGGCACTTCCGCTGCAGTGAAAGTTTTGTCGGAAGGATTGGTCGAATCGTTGGCGGAAGCGAATGTCGACAAACCCGGTCACGATGGCAAAGAACGCTTGCTGGTGTTCAGCGATAGTCGACAGGATGCCGCTCATCAAGCCAGGTTTATCATTTTTGCCAGTCGTTACGACCGGATGCGTCGCAGGGTGTATCAGCTTCTAAATCAACATGAGTCTCTAACCCTCGAACAAACTGTGCGGTTTCTTTCTGACCTTGGCTTGAAGGCTCATGACAATCCCTATGCACCCGGTGAAGAAACCAAATGGATAAACGATGACCTCAGGCGAAAGATGCAGGTCTGGGAAGAAGCACCTCTACTCGACGACATTGCGGTAAATGCGGGATACCGTGCGACAATCATCAATCTTGGTTTGGTTGGCATCGAGTATCATGAACTTGATGAGTATGTAAAACAGATGGGGGAGGCACTTGCGGGACGGATTGGAATTACCGTTTCGGATTTGGCTTACATCTGTCATTGCATGTTGAATGAAATGCGGGTACGTGGGTGTTTATCACGGGAATTGTTACGATACCATCCCCTCAATACTACCTGCCCCGATTATTTTGCTCAAGCCGAGTGGGAACGGAAAACATCCAAGCCACAAGGGTTCGCGGCTGTCGATGGAAAGCCAGTTGCCTATCTCGATAGTACCGAAGTACCTCACGGCATTAAATCCTTTAACCCCTGTCGAAAACAAAATGCAGGTGGTTCCTCTCCACGAATTGAACGAATTTTGAAACAACTTTTAAATCGCTTGGGTGGCTTTGTATCGGCAAATGAGATTATGATCGAAATGCTCCAGTTTCTCCTACAGGGGCGTTTTATCATTCCATCCGAGTTATATGGGGCACAGAAGAAATATCGCCTACTACAGGTCAACCAAGAGGTTTTACGGCTACGTAATGTCCCTAATGACAAACGCTACCGTTGTGATGTTTGCGGTACGACGATGCACTTTGCCGCTGATAAACTTCCTTGTCCGTTCTGTCACGGTTCGATGATTCATTGGGATGATGCCGAAGTAAATGAGAATCGATACGTACAGCGTATTAAAGCTAAATCGACGATTCCGTTGGTCGCTAGAGAACACACAGCGCAAGTTCCATCGGAAGTCCGTAGTGATATCGAAGACGATTTTAAGGCGGCAAAAGAGAATTCTAACGTAAATCTGCTCGCTTGTTCACCAACTTTGGAAATGGGAATCGATGTCGGGGGATTGGATGCTGTCGTACTACGCAATGTCCCACCTCGACCCGATAACTACGCACAGCGGGGTGGTCGAGCCGGTCGTAGAACACGCGTTGGATTGGTATTAGGGTATGCTCGCAGTACACCCCACGACCAGTATTTCTTCGATAAACCGGCAGAAATGATTTCCGGTGAAGTACCTGCACCAGCTATCGGATTGGGTAATCGGGATGTAATCCTTCGGCATTTGAATGCGATCGCACTGGGAATCACGGAACCCGGTGTAGCGACCAAGATGGTCGAGTACGTGACCCCAGAAGGGAATATCAATCAGGATAAAGTCGATGCCCTCAAGTCTGGTGTCTTGCAGAATGTTACGCCAGCGGTGGCAATTGCCATCCAAGCATGGGGTGATAGCATCCTTGTTGAAGCGGGCTTGACCCACGAAGCACTGCATCAGAATCTATTACACTTACCCGACCACATTCAGAATGTTGTCGACCGTACTGCCCGTCAAGTTTTAGAGCTTCGCAAACCCTTGGAAGTGTATTCAAAAGAACTTCAAAACGCTCGGTCCGGAACCCGTGCTGGTGACTTAGTGGCTCGTTTACTTGGCATTCCCACCAACAATAAATCGGAAGCAGATGACCGTTCAGCAGGATACCCACTAAGACGATTTGCTGAATTTGGTATCCTTCCAGGTTATGAATTCCCAACGGAACCATCGTCCTTACGATTATTGGCAGACCCACACGAAGAAGAACCAATTCAGGTCAATCGCATTTTCGGTATCGACCAATTCCGACCTGAAGCACAAGTATTTGCCCGAACAAAACGGTGGCGAGTTATCGGATTGGATTTGTCATCTCCATGGAATCCTGCATCCGACGAACCAGTGTGGAAGTACCGAAAGTGTTCGATTTGTGGACTCCGATACCACGGGGACTCACCACGTTGTCCCCGCTGTAAGACAATCGCCGAAGGTTACCCACTTGACGGACGTGGATTTGCTGGATTTATTGCGAAAGTAGATGAACGACCAATATTGGAAGAAGAAGAGCGGTTTGCCGTTCAAAATCTCGTTCGAGGATATCCCCAGTGGGATGGCGACGTCGTAGGTCGTTGGAGTGTCTCCAATGGGTGGGGATTACGACTAAGCCGTGACGAGATGGTTTATTGGGTGAATGAAGGAACTAGACCTTCCAAGCAAGACCTGGAAGATGTTATACCAATGCTACATGATGAAGGGAAAGGATTCCTTCTGTGTGGTAGCTGTGGGCAGATACTTCACATGGACCCAGCGTTACTTAAGAATGGTGTAAAGGCGAAGAAAAGCACGAGTAAACAAGACCCCTTCGGGCACCGAGAAAGCTGTCCAAATGCAGGCAAAACGCCAAACGCTTGTGCATTGGTTGCTTCCAACAAAGCTGAAGTACTGCGGCTCATTGTGCCAGTACCAACTTCGATGACCTCTGACGAATTGAAACGGTGGGGACTATCGTTGGGGTATTCACTGTTGGCGGGTATGCGTCACCTCTACAAATTAGATGGTAGTGAAATCGACTTTTTGTTTGAAGGTCCCTGGTCAGCATTGGACAACGGTTTAACCTTCTAGTGTGTTTCCCTCACGTTTTTCGAGCGCGATCTGGATGGTACAGATTATGTGATCCGACTCCCCA
>JAOTSC010000190.1 GCA_030247525.1 bacterium
GTTTGAGGAGCCGCCATTTGGACCTTGGATCCCCACGGTCGAACTATTCGCGAAGGAACCAATAGTATGGTAGAGAAACTCGATAACACCAGTTGGATAGAGTCTGACTTGGAAGGTGTTCCGACTCATAGGAACAGTTGCTTGCGGAACTTGGTACCATTCGACAATGAATCGCTCATTCGCTTGATCGTAATAATACCAAACCGAACCGCCATTCGGCAGCGATAAATCGTCCCACAACGGATAGATACACGGTTGTGTGTGCGTAGTGTAGGGGAGTTGGGAATTCTCAAAAAACGTCGAATACAAACCAAATCCGACAAAACCATTAGAACAGATCGTTAATGAATCGGCATAGACCGTTCCATAATAATTCATCGAAAAACCCTGCAGCGGAACCGCAATGGTTTCATCGTCCCGGATTAGATTCGTGTTTATGCCGGGACCGCCAGCCGGAGCGGCGATTTCTACCCATTCGAAGCGCGGTCCAGTCGCTTCATTCTGATTATCGACATAGCGATAACCATAGCCATCGGGACCACCTTGGCGGTCGATAGTGGGTGGCATTGTTGGTGTCGCTGGATTGCTCGCAGCCATAACAAGTGTAGCGCAAAGCAAAAGGAAAGCGAGGATAAGCGGTTTCATCGGTGCTCCCAGTCGGGTCCATCGCGGTTGAATTCTTTACTACGTAAGGTACTCACGAGAAAAGGGGGATACCAGTAAAAAGCGTTGCTTGTGAGAAAAAGATGTATCTCCCGGAGAAACAATGGGAGAACGAATGTCCTCCCATTTGATAGCATGAAAATTTAAGTTTCTCACGCGATTGGCACCCTTGTCACTCGAAGAATCGTGTCGTCAAATACGGAAGAGCACGGATTCCTTGTTGAAAGTCGTCACGCATATGCGAATAGCGATGATTGCTAAAACAACTGTCGAACCCGCGGCACAGAGTAAATACAACGGTTCATTGATACCTGAGAAGGCATCTTTGATCAGAAGCGATACATTCAATACAGGAATGAGGGACATCAATAACGTCGTCTTCATTCCGGGTAACGTCGAGGCGATGGCTGGTAAAATTACAACGATCATGAGCGGTTGGATGTAGCTCTGTGCTTCCTTGTAACTTTTCGCATTCAAAGCAATTGCGAGCAGTAGCGAAGCGAAAATCGCACTCAGCGGAATCATTAACACCAGCACTGTTATAATCATCGTCGCATCAATGTGGATATTCAATTTCGATTGAACTTCCATCGGAATCGTCATCAACATACCACTGGTCGATACACCAATCGAGATAATGGTTAAGACTGATGTAACCAAACTGGCGACCATCACTGTCATGAATTTTCCCAACGCCAATTCACTGCGACCGGCAGGGGAAAGCAAAAGTGTTTCCAAAGTGCCGCGTTCCTTTTCACCAGCAGTCAGATCGATTGCCGGATACATCGCTCCGGTCAACGACAACAAGATCAACATGTACGGGAGCCACATCCCAAACAGTTTTCCACCCAATTCAGATAGCGTACTGACATCATTCTTATAGATGACAAACGGTTTCATAATCGAGGCGGGTAATCCAGCTTTCACAACGGCGGTTTCGATGTATTGGTCGCGGGTCCCTTGCAACGCTTCGATAACACGTTTCACTGCAAAACTCGCTTCATCCTTGGTCCCAAGGTAATACAGGTGAACCGAATCGACCGGTAACTCGCCTTTTTGCCAAAGGTCAGGTGTCCAATTTGCCGGGATCGCAGTGACTACACCAGCGGCATCGTCCCGCAACATTTTCATGGCAACACTGGTGTCGGCAATACCTTCCACCAAACGAATCTTTTCAGCTTTACGTAAAGCATCGGCAAGGGCGGGTGACCGTTCACCGCCAACTAACACAACGATTGTGTCAGCCTTTTGCATTTTCTTGATTTGCTTCACTGAAATGTACCCAATCACCCCGATTAATACCGGAAACAAGAGCAACGGGATGACAATCATGGAAATGATTGTTCGCCGGTCGCGTACGATGTCGAGCAACTCTTTGCGAAATACGGTATTGACATTTTTCCAACGGATTCCCACGGCTCCTCCTACTCCCCAATCAGCTTTAAGAACAAACCTTGCAACTCCGATGTGCCGGTATGAGCGCGTAAGTCAGAAATCGTACCGTCAGCGACCAATCTACCCTTGTGGATGACAACAATACGATCACACAACGCTTCCGCTTCCTCCATTCGATGGGTAGAGAACAAGACCGAGCGTCCGGACGATTTGGTGTTGCGCACATAGTCGACGATGGAACGAGCGCCAAGTACGTCAAGCCCGGCGGTTGGTTCGTCCAGTACTAGTAAACGGGGCCGGTGCATAGCGGTTCGCGCAATGTTCACCCGCTGCTTTTGTCCGGTCGACAGTTTGTCGCATTTCCGGTCGATAAATTCGCTCAGAGCAAATTCGTGAATCAATTCCGGTAGCCGCTGTTCGATCGCCGGGGTTTCCATTCCGTGCAATTTCGCGAAATACTTCAACACTTCGCGGCCGGTTAAGCGCGGATAGAGACCGGTGGAACTCGTCATAAAACCGAGTTGCGCGCGCACTTGTTCCGGTTGGTTCACCACATCGAAGCCGGCAACCGTTACCGTTCCCGACGTCGGTTTCAACATTGTCGCAATGACCCGCAGGGTGGTTGTTTTCCCGGCGCCGTTGACTCCCAGCAGTCCGACGATTTCCCCCTCAGCTACCGAAAAGGTGATGTTCTGGACAGCGACGACTTCCCCCTTTTTATCGGGGTAGACCTTCGAGAGTTGATTGATTTGCACTACAGCCATGTTTATTTCCCATCCGTGAACAATGGTTCTCGAAAAACATCTTCGATTGGTTCATTTTCACAGACAATTTATTTCGTTGAATCGACAGTTACAAGCTTATTTAAGTCGCTCGACACTTTTTAACTTCGACTCAAAGTCTTTCGGAAGGAGGTAATGGTAGCTCAGGAGTCGTCCTTGGTATGCGATGCCAAAAACGCCAAACGGGGATGGGGACTGCTCCTGCACTTCTTTACTGCTCTTTAGTTCGGTAGAATAAAAGGGAATGTTCGATATAGAAGCATACTCCTGCACGAAGTTAGCAGCGTCCTCGATGTAAGGACATTGGTCGGTGCGGTAAACCGTAAATCCCTTCTGATTAGGAGACGTTTGTTGGAGTGCAGCCTTGGAAAATCTCGGCAACTCAGCTTTCCGGAACTGCAATACCATGAGTGAAAACGCGGGCGGCGCTTCGGCAACACATTGAAATCCTGCACTGAGCAGCGGTTTGCGACTCATCAACCAATTGCCTTCGCTTGAAATCATCGCAACGCCGCGCAGTTTTTCTTTTCGCGCATCGGCAATACAGTGTTCGAGTAATTGCTTGGAAAATCCCTTTCCCTTACTCTTCCCTACAACCCACAAGCAATGGATAAACATGTACCCTTCGGCATGAACGCCGCGCCATGCTTGCTCACCGGGGATGTATTCGATAAAACCGCGCTCAGGCAGTTCCAACAATTTTATGCGCATGCCTTCGGTAAACCGTTCATGCAACCATGCGAGTTTCTTTTGATAGCCCGGACACTTTTTCTTGCTCATGTAGCAAAAGAAACCGTGTTTACAAACATTCGATTCGTTTACATCGATGATGTTTGCCATGTCGCGCTCCCTAAGCAGCCTGCATTACTCGATAGATTCCAACTGTTCGGCCGCTGGTTTCTTCAAATGCTGTTCAAAGATAGTATACAGTACTGGCACGAAGAAAAGCGTTAATACTGTGGAAACTGTAAGACCGCCAATAACTGCTAACGCGAGCGGCGCTTGGGTCGATTCGCCGCCGATGCTTAACGCCATTGGCATTAGACCAAATACTGTTACAATCGAAGTCATTAAAATCGGTTTCAGTCGGGTGACACTCGCTTTTTCCACGGCTGCGTACAATTCAACTCCACTGCGGCGAAGCCGGTTTGTGTAATCCACCAACAGAATTCCATTACTCACAACGATACCAACCATTACGATGATCCCTTGGAAAGAGGTTACCGATAAGGTTGTATTGGTCAGGAATAGTGTCCAAAGCACGCCGACAATGCCGAGTGGTACGGTAAACATAATCACAAAAGGATCGAGCAATGACTGGAATTGCGAAGACATAACGACATATACCAACAATATCGCCAAGGCAAATGCAAGCAAGAGATCCTTAAATGTTTGTTGCTGCTGCTCGACATTTCCACCCAATTTCACTTCAAAACCTGCCGGAACCTGTAACGTGTCGAGTCGAGCGCGGATATCGTTTGCAACACTGCCGAGATCGCGCCCGGAAACATTTGCAGTCACTTCCACCAAGCGTTGTTGGTTCTTGCGGTCGATTTGCACCGGAGAATTCGTCCGTTCGATCACCGCGACGTTTCTTAGTAGTACCGTTTTCCCGTCGGGGGTATTCAATGCGACATTTCCTAAATCATCCAATTGTGAACGGTAACTCTCATTTAGACGCACAAGAATATTGTATTGGTTTCCGGTAACGGGATCGGAGTATAACGATGCGACGGTACCATTAATACAAGTGTTTATCGTATTGGCAATTTGCCCTGCGCTTATACCAAGTATTCCCGCTTTTTCACGATCAATCCGCACCCGCAATTCCGGGAGATTTTCTTCACGGCTAACCTGAACATCGGTGGCACCAAGGGTTTCCCGGACAATTCCCGCTATCACTTGCGCCAACTTTGAACCGGTTTCCAAATCGTACCCAATTATTTCAACAACGATGGGAGCTGATGAACCAAAGTTC
This sequence comes from bacterium, assembly GCA_030247525.1. Classification (NCBI taxonomy): domain Bacteria; species bacterium. The sequence goes on from JAOTSC010000190.1 coordinate 4,819, forward strand.
ATCAGGAACTTTAGGAGACCACTCTGGTTTATTGTCACCAACGCACCGGGTATCCGGTTTACTTTTGGTCGAACCTCTTTGATTATCTGGAAGACGTCACGGTCACGGTCATGTATCGGCTTTAATGCCACCCGGATATTCGCAGCGTGGGACCCGGAGTTTCTTCCACCAAAACCACCTCCTCGCGCCGAAGGGACGCCGACTTCGGATGTCATCGTTTCCGCTTCCGGGACTTCCTTCCGGAGAATTTCTTCTACTTGTCGCGTGGCTTTGTCCGTCTCTTCGACACCTGTTCCCACCGGCAATTTGATGTTGACATTAAACTGCCCTTCGTCCTGATCCGGGAAAAACTCTGTTCCAATAAACTGAAAGAGTCCAGCGGAAACCAACCCCAGCCCAACGATAGAGATTACAACGAATCGACGGTGCGACAACGCCCACCGCAAGCGTTTCGAGTACCAACCGTCCAGCGATTCGATAAAGTCGTGCGACAAAACTTGTAGTCTACTCCATATCCGCTTCGATTCACGATCCAGTTTCGTTTCCGGTGGCAAGTACTTCAAGCACAACAAAGGTGTTACCGTCCGAGAGACGAGGAACGAGCCAAATAGCGCGATCGCAATCGTGAGCGTTAGAGGTACAAATAAGAGTTTAGCAATACCGGTCAAAAAGACGATTGGTAGAAAAACGATGACCGTGCTTAACGTCGAGACAAAAATGGGAGATGCGACTTCCTTCGCGGCCTCCAACGTTTTCTGCAATCGCGATTTATCCGGATCGCGCTCGTTGTAGTGTCGGGAGATTACTTCCAATTCGACAATTGAGTCGTCAACCAACCTCCCGATTACAAGGGCAAGTCCGCCGAAAGTCATAATGTTTAAGGTCAATGAAGAGAATCGGAAGAAAATAAACGTGAAGAAAATCGACAACGGAATTGCTACGATGATAATCATAGTGCCGCGGACGTTGCGCAAGAAAAAGAGAATCACTGCCATCGCGAGTAGTGCACCTAACAGCGCTTCCCGCTGCAACCCGGCGATTGTTTGGCGAATATAAACCGATTGATCGAAAGAAATGGAGAGTTGGATCGTTTCCGGAACGCCCTGTAACTTGGGAATAGCTTTAACGATCCGGTCGACAACATCGATTGTATTCGCTTTGGCGAGTTTTTGTACAGATAACGTTAGTCCCGGTTTACCGTTTATACGGACTAACT
>JAOTSC010000191.1 GCA_030247525.1 bacterium
CATTGATTAAATCACCGATGGTTGAATTCACCGACAATCCGGTAATCGCTTGTGCTGCGCCGCCATCCACCGCTACCGAGAAATTCACTCCGGTAACGTTGCTTGCCCCACCGACATCCCCCAACCGCGTAGAAAGTGAACCAACCGGCAGTGAACTCATCATATCACGGGTTGCATTCGCTCCGGTAACGATAATCGTATGAACGCCGCCGCTGCCGTCGGCTGCAGTACCGCTTACCTGATTGATACCAGTCGTTCCGGCTCCACCCAATGTTGCAGCGGATGTTGTCGCGTCGGCGTCGAGATTTGAGGCAAACGTGATTTCGCTGGTTGCTTTCGCGGCAAGCTTGAGCGATAACGGAAGCTGTAAAATATCCGATGCGCTGGCACCAGAGATGTTGCCATCGGCATCCGCCATCTTACCACGCAATCGGTACGGTTGCCCCTGCATGGTCATGTAGCCGTCGCCATCGAGTGAGAACGCGCCGGCACGGGTATAGTAATCTTTTGCACCATCGCTGACGACAAAGAATCCATCGCCGGAGAGCGCCATATCGAGCGTATTACCGGTTTGTTCCAAACTGCCTTGCGTGAGCACGGTATCAATGGAACTAACCCGGGTGCCTAATCCGATTTGACGGGGATTAATGCCTCCGATATCGGATGTTGGTCGGGAACCGCCAAAGAGCGTTTGCGAAAGTTGTTCTGCGAAAGTAACGCGCTCGGATTTATAACCGTGCGTATTCACGTTCGCGATGTTATGCGAAGTAACGTCCACCAACGTTTGGTGGGCCTGCAGTCCGCTGATTGCGGAATAAAGGCTCCGCATCATAAGCAACTCCTCTTTCTGCAGCGGGTCCGGTTTCTGTCATTCCACCGGAGATGCCTCCTTGTGAGGTCAAGCATTTTGTACGCTGCATTCGTTTTGTTTGCGAGAAGGGCTCGCAATTCCCGGAATAAAAAACTGTTACATGACAGCAATCGAAACTCAATTAAGCAAAGAGCATCGAATCGATGTTCGTCAAGACGCCATTCTTTAACTGTTCGACCGGCATCGCGGTTATCACGGTGCGGTTGTTGACAGCAACCACCATCGCCATATCGTCGATGACAACGGCGCTGGTTTTGGAACCTTTCGTGGCGGCGCGTTCGATTCCTTCACCCAACCGTTGAATCTCATTTCTTCCGAATGGCAGCGACCGTTGCGATATTCGGTCAATGGCATGCCGGGAGAACTCAACTGGATTTTCGTTACGCGATTGCGTTTGCTTTAGGACGTCAGCAAACGGTGTAGTGCCTGTATCAACCGGTTTGGTTGGAAGCGATGATGGGGTTGCGATTTCGTTGGGACCGCGAACTCGACCGCTATTCACAACATCGACTGGTTGAATCGGTGGATAGGGATTAATCTTGCGAATTGGATCAATGCCGTTGATACCGGTCATCTCATCCTCCTACCAAACCGAGGAATGTGCTCGGTTCGCGCACTTCCCGAACGTCGGTAAATGCGATTTCCACTCCGTTCGATGTTAAGTACGGAATCCCTCCGCGATAAACGACGCCGTCGATACGATACCATTGCGAGGGGGTCGAGGTAACCGCATTGCCGTTCGCATCGGTTCCACTCACTTGCATCGAGTAGGTGCCCGCTGCTACTGCATTGCCGAATTCGTCCTTACCATCCCACGTAACTTCACCGTCGCCCTTGCTCTTTGCGCCGAGTGTTAACGTTCGAACGACATTACCGCTGACATCGAGAATCTCTACTTTACCGGATTCGATTGCGCTCTCGAATCGATAACCGAGATCATGGGAACCGCTGCCAGTGACGGTGAGTTCGTCGCTCTCACTGCGAATCCGCTTTCCGATTAAGTTTGCGGCTAACTGGTTTTGCAGTGATTGTTGATAAACGATATCGTTGCTCAACGATTGCCCAATCGAGTTGTTGAGGTTCGTGAGTTGCTCCAATTCGCCAAGCGATGTCATTTGTTGCATCATCGCTTCGGTGTCCATCGGTGCCATGGGATCCTGATTGGCGATCTGAGCCATGAGTAATCTGAGAAAATCGTCCTTACCTAAAGTCCCGTTCGAAGTGCGCTGCATCAGCGACGACGGCGGAATTGAGGTAGAGACGGCTTCAGTAGTCATTGGTTCTCCTTTTAGTTAAGCGATCCACTCGCGGGTTGCGGTGAGCGAGCGCGAACGAATCGAGGTTCGTGAAAAATACTCGCGGGGAGATTCCTCGCGGGATGTTAAAGCCTGTCTTGCATTCGTCCCGGTGTTGTCATTTGATTGCGTGAATTGCTCCCGGAACGAGGCATTATCGTTGGTATTCGCAACGATAACTTCGGCTGGGATTCCAGAGGTTGATGTCAACGATTGCGAGAGTTGATCGCGGTGGCGGTGCAGCAAATCCTGCATAGCGGCATTGTCAGCGGAAAATGCCGCAACCCACTGACCATCCTTTTCACTCAATTCAATGAATATTTTACCGATGAGCGGTGCTGTTACAAAAAGCTCTAATGTCCGCTCGCCATCGCGTAACCGTTGCTTTATTTCGGTGCCAAGTTTTTCGACCAACGCTGGAAGTGTTGGTGCACTGATGTGTTTCGCTTGTTCAAGGTTTGCAGTAGGTTGATTCAGGGTAACTGGTTTTGTGTCGAGTGGTGCAACGAATTGACTCGTTTCGTTTTTCTTTGTTTCCACTGATTTTGGGTCGGTAGTATTTGATTGATCTTGTGGTTTTCGATTTGCAATAGTTGGTGTTTTAATTTTTACCGGATCGCTGGGATCCGTGGGTGTGGCTGTTGAAGGTGAAAGCGTTGGCGACGCAGTCTTTTGCGTTGTTTGATTTTCTTTTTTGTCGCTGGTACTTAATGGAGAAACTTGTTTAGTATCGAGTGTATCGGTTCTTGTAAGTGAAGATTTTGATTCAATGTTTCGTTCTTGTTTCGTAGGTACGAGTAATTGAAGTGGATCGGAAATGAACAACGGAGTAGCCGATATTTCAGTTGGTTTTTGTAATGCGATGGGCGGGGTTGGCGTACTGACTGAACTATCTTTGACAGCCTTAGTTACATCTTGGAAATTTTGTGCTACCGAACGATTCGCAGAAATGACCGAAAGCGGATTTGAAACAGTAGTAGATATAATATTTTGATCGACGGTTTTACCGGAGCTGTTCGCTTGTTTCGGTTTCACTGGATTCGCTGTTTGATTTGCTGGCAGTGGATTAGTTGTATTCGTTACAGTTGACTTTGGTGCGATCTGTTTAGCTGAAAGATTATCCCTACCCAATTTTGTCGGATTCATTACCGGTAATGGCGTCGCTTTCGAACTACTTTTATTACCCGAGTTGGAACGAATCTTTACTGCTTGCAGTAACTGGGAAAAATCCAACTCCAACGGACGAGTCGATAAAGAACCGATTATTGGTGTAAGACCAATCGTTTCCTTTCGAGTGCCAAATTGGATTTTTGGAGCAACAATTCCCATGGGTTACTTGCCAGATGCTTTCTTCGACGACCCCGCCGATTTTGTTGTTGTTGATTTCTCTTCGTCGCGTTTCAGGTAGTCGCCGGATTTGATGAGTAATGCGATTTGCGACGCCTTTTCAGGTTGTAATGCTGCCAACACTTTTCCGCTCTGTCGATCTTTCAATTTAACGATTACATGAGCGGCGAACTTGGGTGGAAGTTTATCAATCAGCGCAGCAGCTTCCATCGGCTTCATGTTCTCCACCATCCGTGCCACTTTCGATACTCGTTGCAATTCGGTTGAGTCGTCAATAGTCTTCTGCCGTTCCATCCCGGCAACCGTAGAAGAATATTCACTACGGCTTATATCTAATGAGTCCTTTAGCATCGACTTTGCTTGGACTGAAGTATTGTACAATGATTTCAAAGAATCGAGTTGTCGTTCAAACATGATTCGTTGAGCAACTAATAACATCGAATCGACCATGCCGGGCTTCACATAACTGATTGCCCCGGTTGAGTCGCGTTGTACTTCCGGCGCCTTCACGGTATCGATTTCAATTGAAAGATCCCGAAGCAAAGCATCACCGACAAACGGTTCAAAGGGAATCGTATCCAGTGATATTTTGGGACTATCTACCACTGGTGCGGCAGACTTTTCCGGTTTCACTGATTCCTTGGCGGGCTCATTCGCCTGTTGTTTCTTACATCCGGCACCGAGTACAAGGAGTACACTCGCAAAAAGCGCGCCAAGTATAATTCGCAAAATTCGGTCACGGACTTGATACATTATTTACAATCCGAATTTCTGGCGGAAACGGTTCCCCGCCATTTCATCGATCAGTTTATTTTCAGTTCGCCGCTCTTCGAGTAAGTACTCGTCCTGTTTCTTTTCGCGAAGCTTCTCCATCACTTTCCGTTCGCGCATAGCATCGATTAGTTCGCCTTTTTTCTTCAACTCAGTTTGGCGGGCAAAAGCGACTTGTGCCGTTTGTTTCTTCACTTTTCGCCGCATCCCACCGGCAAGCTCCGCCTCGATCTTCAACTCGCCGACACTCCCTTTCTGGTTGCGTTGTTCGCGAAACAGGATTTGTTCCTGGCGGATTTGTTGTTCCAGAGCGGCTTGCCGTTCAGTTTCCCGCATCGCTTCCACCCAATCCCGTTGTCTGAGTTCCTCGCGAATCTTCTTAACGTCAAGAATGCGCTCCAACCGGAATTGAAACTTTGCCATGATTACGCAGCCAGTTGTTGCAAGCGTTGCACGGTTTCTTCGTAGGGGGTGATTTCCGTCATTCCTTGTCGTAAAAATTCAACTATCGCCGGAAATTTTGTGATTGCCCGATCAATTGCCGGATTTGATCCGCTTGTATAGGCGCCAATGTTGATCAAATCTTCCGCTTCGCTATGGGTTGCCAAATGCGATACTACTTTCTTCGCAGCGGCATAATGCTCTTTTGACACTACATCCGGCATGACGCGCGAGATTGATTGCAGCGGATCGATTGCCGGATAACGATTCAACGAAGCGAATTTTCGTGATAGCCATAAATGCCCGTCAAGAATCGAACGGGCTGCATCGGCAATCGGTTCGGTTAAATCGTCGCCATCGACCAAAATTGTGTAAAGTCCGGTGATCGAACCGACATCGTTATTGCCTGCCCGCTCGAATAGTTTCGGTAACATTGCAAACACCGAAGGCGTATATCCTTTGGTGGTGGGCGGTTCGCCGATTGTCAATCCAACTTCGCGTTGCGCCATTGCCAATCGGGTTGCTGAGTCCATCATCAGAACGACGTCTTTTCCCTGATTCCGGAAATACTCGGCGATGGCAGTCGCGACTAACGACGCCTTTAATCGCACCAGCGCTGGTTGATCCGAGGTTGCTACAACCACTACACTGCGCTTCAATCCTTCTTCGCCCAGATCGCGTTCGATGAATTCACGAACTTCACGACCACGTTCGCCAACTAATCCAATAACGGCAACATCCGATTTTGCAAACTTCGCGATTTGTCCGAGCAATACCGATTTCCCAACACCTGAACCGGCAAAAATGCCCATCCGCTGACCTTTACCGATTGTCATAAGTGAATCGATTGCCCGCACTTGAGTGATAAACGGTTGCGAAATGCGCGTTCGGGTCAATGGATTTGGTGCAGATGCTTGCAGCGATTGCGTTTTGGTACAACGCAATGCTCCTTTGCCATCCATTGGTTTTCCTAAACCATCCAAAACCCGTCCTAACAATTCTTCTCCGACCGGAACTGTCCACTGATGTTTGAGCGCGATGACTTCGGCACCCGGTGCAATTCCTGCCGCTTCTCCCAATGGCATCAACAACACACGTCCGCTGCGAAATCCGACGACTTCGGCAGGAATCCAACCCAGCTTCGTACGAATGCGGCACGCTTCTCCCACCGTGGCATGGGGCCCTTGCGATTCGATGACGAGTCCAACGACTTGCACGACTCGCCCGGAATGCACAACTGGTGAGGCTTCACCCAAGCGGTGCCGGGTATGGGTTAAGGC
>JAOTSC010000192.1 GCA_030247525.1 bacterium
GGTGAGGATCGTCTGTCTACGGTCGTTAGGATTAGTTTCGCGCTCGATGAATTCCGCTTTCACCAAGCGGTCGACCAATTCCGACGCCGCAGGAGGTTTGATTTGCAGGAACAACGCTAAATCGCTGACACTCCAGGTGTCGCGAACCGTAAAGGCGACTAACGTTTGATATTGTGGCAGCGTAATTTCTAATTCCGATACTGCGCCTGCGCCTAAGCGATGGAACACTTTCATTAAATAGGGGAACGTGCTAACCATATTCTTAGCGCGCTCGAGGCTCGTAGTATCCGTTATGATTTCAGTTGACATGGGTGTTAACCCTCCTATTAAAATTTACTCATTTAATAGTCGGATACCAAATAATTCGTGGTACGAATAGAAAGGAAACCGAATTAAATGTTTTTCTTATAACTGTTATAAATATCTAAATATCAATAAGTATAATTGCATGCTCAGTTACGGAGTAGTATGATTATTGAATAGCGTTGTTAAGCAACAAAAAAAGGTGAGCGGAACCAGAGGATTCCGCTCATGTACGAGTGTTGAGGCAAGAAAAAAAGTGGAGTTGCTCTAATCCCCCGCGATATGCGATACCTCAATTTTACCGTGTTTCTTAAGTTCACGTTCCTTCATGAGGGCAAAGATAACGGGAGTAACTAACAACACATGCACCGCTGATGTGAACAAGCCGCCCACCATCGGCGTCGCTATCGGCTTCATTAAATCAGCGCCGGTTCCCATCGACCACATCACAGGGAGCAAGCCAATCATCGAGGTTCCAACGGTCATAAGTTTCGGCCGTAATCGCAAGACACTGCCCTGTTCGATGGCTTCGTACAACCCGTTACGGTCAACCGCACCGTTCCGTAACCGTTGATTCAACGCTTCGTGAAGATACACCACCATAATCACACCAGTCTCAACTGCAACCCCATACAATCCGATGAATCCCACCCACACCGCAACACTGAAGTTGTAATTGAGGAAGTAGATCAGGAGTGCACCGCCGGTCAGCGAAAAGGGCACCGACAACATGACTAATCCGGCTTCGGAGAAACTATGAAATGTGAAATAAAGCAGCAGAAAAATAACCAGAACTACAATCGGAAGAATAAACAGCAACCGTTGTTTCGCTCGAACCTGATGTTCCCACTGTCCCGACCATTCGACGAAGTAACCTGCTGGCAGTTTCAAATCCCGTTCGATTGCGGCTTTCGCTTCCGTTACGAATCCTCCCAAATCACGATCACGTACATTTAGATACACGATACTTCGTAGATGAGAATTCTCGGACGCTATCATCGATGCACCGATCCGGAGTGTTACCTCGGCAATACTCGATAGTGGAACTTGCGCGCCACTCATCGATGTCACGGTTGTCCGTTTCACATCTTCCAATGAGCTGCGGTAATCCAATGCATAACGCAAAAACACGCCATAGCGTTCGCGGCCTTCCACGACTTCCGTTGCAATCATCCCGCCAGTAGCGGTTTCGACAGTACTCAATACTTCTTCCATCGATAAGCCGTATTGTGCGATTTTCATTCGATCCGGTCGCACATCGATGTAATTACCGCCGATTACCCGTTCCGCGCTCACGTCGACTGCCCCGGGAATTTTCTTAACGATTTGTTCCGCTTGAATCGCAAGTTGCTCTAATTGCTGCAAATCGTCACCGAGAATTTTTATCCCTAAGTCAGTTCGAACTCCGGTCGCCAGCATATTGATCCGGTTGATAATCGGCTGCGTCCATCCGTTCGATACTCCGGGGACTTGCAATTGCTGATCTAATTCTCCCACGATATCGTCACGAGTGATTCCCTTCCGCCACTGTTCGTGTGGTGTCAGCAGAATGATAGTTTCGATCATCGATACCGGTGCGGGGTCGGTAGCCGTTTCGGCGCGTCCCGCTTTTCCCAATACCAGCGCTACTTCCGGATGAGCTGCAATGATTTTATCTTGCACTTGCATAATCCGCTTCGCTTCCGTCACCGATACATTCGGAAGCGTTGTCGGCATGAACAGTAAACTCCCCTCATCTAACGCTGGCATAAATTCACTGCCAATCCGTGTCATCAGGACTATCGTTCCCAATAACACAATGATATTGATCCAGAGCGTCGTCCATTTGTGATTGAGTGCCCATCGCAACATCGGACGGTACATGGCATTTAACCAGCGCGACAACGGATTGTCGTCCTCCTGCTTGAGTTTTCCTTTCAATAGCAACGTGCATAACACCGGTGTTAAAGTGATGGCTAAGAGTGCCGAAGCGACCATCGCGGCGGTTTTCGTAAATGCCAATGGGATAAACAGTTTGCCTTCCTGTCCTTCGAGTAAAAACACCGGGAGGAAAGAAAGAACAATGATTCCCAACGAAAAGAAAATCGGTCGACCGACGGTTTTCGATGAGTTATAAACAGTCTTGATGATATCATTACGATCCTCATCGGTTCCTTCCGAGAGCTTCCGATACGCATTCTCGACGATAACGATCCCGGCGTCGACCATCACACCGATTGCAATCGCAATGCCCGAAAGTGACATCAAATTCGAGGATATTCGGAAGTAATACATCGTGATAAAAGCGGAGAGGATTGCGAGGGGGAGTGCGATAATCACAACTACAGCGCTGCGGAAGTGAAACAGGAAGATGAGTACTACAATAGAAACGATGAGAATCTCTTCCCACAACGAGTGTACCAGTGTATCCAATGCGCGTTGAATCAAATCGCTTCGGTCGTATGCCATCTGCAGGGTAATCCCTTCCGGCAACCCCGGACTGATACTCGCAATCCGCTCCTTAACCCGGTCGATTACCTGCTGGGCATTCTCACCATAACGCATTACAACAATTCCGCCGACCACTTCACCGTTGCCGTTTTTCTCAAGAATACCGCGCCGGGCGGCACCGCCCATTTGTACAATTCCGATATCGGCGATTCGAATTGGTTTGCCATCCGCAGTCGCCATCACCACGATTTGCTCAATATCTTCTTTTGATTGGATGTAGCCCAATCCGCGAATCATGTATTCCATCGAAGATTGCTCAAGCAATCCGCCGCCTACATCAAGATTCGACTTTTTGACGGCATCCATTGCCATCATCGTCGAAATCCCGTAATACTGCAACCGGTCGGGCTTGAGCAACACTTGGTATTGTTTGACAAAACCGCCGATTGACGCAATTTCGGCAACCCCTTCCACCGATGAAAGCGCCGGCTTGATATACCAATCTTGTACCGAACGCAACTTCGCTAAATCGTAACCGTTTCCTTCCACGGTGTACCAATAGACGTGACCAACGCCGGTACCATCCGGGCCAATCGCGGTCATTGTCCCCTTAGGCAAGGTCGGCGAGATTTGATTCAGTCGCTCCATCACCCTTGTTCGCGCCCAATAAATATCGACCTTATCCTCAAAGATGATGTAGATCATCGAGAGACCAAACATCGATTGACCGCGAACGGCTTTCACCCCGGGAAGTCCGCGAAAACCGGCTTCCATCGGATAGGTGATTTGATTCTCGATTACTTCCGGTGCGCGTCCCATCCAATCGGTCATCACGATAACCTGATTGTCGGAGAGATCGGGAATCGCATCGACCGGCGTTCGTTGCAATGCCCAGAGTCCCCACACTAACAGCAATGCGATGCCGATAAATACGATGATCCGGTTGTTGAGACTTGCCGCAATAATTCTCTCAATCATTGCGAACCTCCCGAATCTCGCAACTCGAGGTTCATTCCGCATACCGGGCATTTCCCCGGATTGTCGGAATCCGAGCCGGGGCAATGCATCGGACAAAAGTATTTCGATAACGACTTAGAAGATTTTGTGTTCGTTACTTTAGTCGGTGTATGCGGTTCTTCCTTTTGGTGGCTCATCGTCGGAGCAGCTTGTAAATTTTTGAGTTGCGATTCCGAATCGATTAAATACGCCCCGCTCACCGCAACTTCATCCACTTCGGATAATCCCTGTATAATCGCTATCCGTCCCCCCTCGCGAGTACCGGTTATCACTTGGACTGGTCGATAGCGGCCGTCGGCGGCTTTAATCCAAACTCGACTGCTGTTTCCCGTTTGCAGAACCGCATCCTCAGGAACCGACAGATACTCTCGTTGTTGCATATTGCCGACGAGGATATCTAAATAACCGCCTAATCGGAGCTGTCCGTTATCGTTACGTACTTCGCCGCGAACCGGTAACGTCTTCGCCATCATATCCAACTCACTGCCGATAAAACGAACCGTGGTTGTTATTGTATCGTTACCGATGATGCCAACCATCGGAGCGCCAATGACAACGTGTTTCGCATCTTCGCTATTGACTGCCGCTTCGATCCAAACCGGATTCGTCGAAACAAAATCGAGCAGCGTCATTCCCGGCATCGTCCATTCACCCACCTTTGCCATTCGTTCCATTAACACGCCATCCAGTGGGGAAGCGAAAGTGATTTGCTCGTGAGGTTTTCGCTGAGCTCGCAATTCATCGAAATGTTCAGTCGTTAATCCCAATGATTTCAATTTTGTGACAGCGGCTTGCCGTACTGGATTGTCCGGATCGCTGCGCAGTGCCCCTAAATACTCCGCTTCGGCAGCTTGGATGTCGGGACTATGCACCGTTATGAGCTTGTCACCTTTCCGAATCTGTGCACCCGGTTCTTGGATGTAAACCGAGTCGATGCGTGCCATTGCCCGTAAAGAAAATTTCCAATCGGCATCTTTTTTCGCCACTACTTTTCCGGGATAACGCTGTGCATTGTGAAATGTCATTCGCTTCGGTTGCTCGACGCGGATGTTGGCGAGTATCTCCTGTGAGGGAGATAGATGAACGCCTTCGGCAAGACTATCTATCTGTGGGTTACTTGACGCAGCACTTTTCTTGACCAGCTTCATGCCGCAAATCGGACAATCGGCGGGATGATCGTTTACTACCTGCGGATGCATCGGACAAGTATATATTTCGGCTGTTGCTGATGCGGTAGATTGGCCGGAGTGCGATTTCCGAATCAAGTAAACATTCGCGACAACGCTTAGCGCGAGCAGTAACGCAACCACGATCACAACCGTTTTTCCCGCGCTGTTCTTTTGCATTCTAACAACAAATAAAATCGTTTTCATTGTCCAATCCTTTCCAGCAGATTTCCCCGCAATGCCCACGCATTCGCCCGCAGCATCGCTTCCTCCATTTGCGCCATGCTCCATTTCATCTGCAATTCGGATACTTGCATGAGCGTTATACTGCCGTTCAAGTATCCGGCAAACGATTGACGATACGCAGTTTCCCGGCTTGGGATAATTCTCTCGCGAAGTGTCTTTGCTTCTTGTATTGATCGTTCCAGCTCGGCATGTTCTTCGAGTATCGTCTTCTTAAGTTGCAATAGGACTGCCGTTTTGCTTTCGATGCTGCTCTTATGCATCATACGTTCTTCACCAATCATTGCGAATTGATTGGAACGCGGATTGAGCGGAAGCGGAAACGATACATCAAAACTCAACATCGCATCTTGTTTCACGGTGGAATTTGCGATGAGTGGTTCACCACTATGACTGACACTCGAAGAAGTCACCTTCATGGGAAACCGGTAACCGTAGGCGAACATCACATCGAGTTCGGTGAAGTATGACCTTTCCGATAACTTGAGCGATGCTTTCGCTTCGCGGACACGTTGTTCCGCCAACTGAACTGCTGGTGATAGTTGCAGTGTTGTCTTATCCAACAAGGAATCGAGCGAGAGTAGCTCTGGCAATGCTTCCGGTAATGCATCGACTTCGAGCGAAGAATCGGGCGGAACACTTACAGCAGCGGCAAGTCCCGCTTGTTTGCGTACAACTTCAGTCTTGGCGGATTCGATTTTACGTAACCATTCGCTCCGCTCCGCGTCAACGGAATAGATATCGGCGGCATTTCCCATCCCACTCGCAACCATGCCGGTCGCGCCGTCCTGCATCGCAGAAAACAACGGTAATCC
>JAOTSC010000193.1 GCA_030247525.1 bacterium
CGATTCGACATAGTTACATCGGCGGCGGTACGGTTGTCCGGATGAGCGATACCGGACCTATTCCGCCCAAAGAGATTTTGAATCGATTGTTTGATCCGTTCTTTCGGGCAGAGGCCGGTGGTTCCGATATTGGTTTGTTTGCGGTGCAACGTTTGGTGCAAAAGAATTTTGGAACTATCGTTCCCTATGTGAATGAGGAACGGAATGTGATTTCTCTGCTGCTTCCGAGTTTCCCCTTGGAGCCGACAAATGATCCCGAGCAGAGCGCTTCAACGCAACCTACTTCTGAGAATGCAAGATGAATCGCGAAATCAAACCCATCGTAGCGACTGAGCTTTCCCGGAAAATGCTGGAGCTGCCGGGTTGCATCGGTGTCGCTTTGCTCGATTCAGAAGGTAGAATCTTGGAACGAACTGGGCGGATAGCAGAATGGTTTATCGAAAAAATGAATCGCATCGTTGCAACGCGCGGGGAGTTAATTCCTACCGGTGCGATTACTGTGTTCCAAGCTCCGCCTGAAATTGCAGTACTAATGGTTGAGTCGGAATTTATTGTAATTGCAGAGTGCCGGTGCAACGCGTCTTTCGGTACAATGCTAAAGGAGTTGGCGATCCGGTTTCCTGAATTTGTTACCCGGTAATCCGGTATTTGGAGTAGTTATGATTTCATCCTCACTCGAACGCATCGCATTACTCGATGTGAATCAACACATCCACCAAGGCAACACGATTGAGTTACGAGATGTGGTGAACCGAGCTCATGGCGATATTAGAAGCTTCTTATACATTCTCTTTTCGCCGCTATTCGGCGGTGAAATTGCGCTTGGTCCGGTTCGACTTAAAATGAACGAAAACTCACCGCAAGAGTCGATGGCTCAACTCCAATATGCTTTAAACAAACCGTGGCCACTCGGTTACGACGATGTAATGAAACTGTATACTGATGCCTACCGGTTTGGTTACATGTTCCGATTGACGCCGGTCGAGCAAACGGTGAGGATTTTATACGGTTGGCGCAAATCGGAGTTAATCGCACGGGAGACCGCAAGCAAAGCGATTTCCGTTTTGCTGAAGTATCTTACGAATTGGGAACGGCGGGCGATTCCGGCATATACACAAGCAGTGAATTTCCTAAAAGATTCTCCTGATTTGAAAGTCTCGAAGCGGGAGTTCCATGTGTTGCTATCAAATGCGGTTGAGAAAGCGTATGCCACTCATCCAGTGGAAGGTGTCGCTGATGTGATGAAAGACCTCTCGACTCTGCTCTCCCGCGATCCAGAATGGTTTGACCGCTTCTCGAAAACCGAATTTCTGGCGATGCTTAGTGACCGTGGCTTAGCGAATTTTAACGGAGCAGTTGTCGTCGAAGCAGGTCTGTATGGCGAAGAACTTCCGATGGAGCAATGGGTACTTGCAATCCGCCGCTTCGACCGAATGAATCGTGACCAGCTGTTGAGCCGTTCCGAGGAAGTTGAGCACTTGACACAAGAAGAGTTGGTCGGCTTTACATCGTTTTTGGAGAACCTCTAACCGTGTTCTGGCGCCGCTATGAAATACCTGCTACGTGGGAGCAGACATTGCAATCTGCGGTGCATCGGTGGGGTGCGGTTCGCGCTGTACACGCGTCGCGAGATGGCTTATCGTTGTTAGCGGAGCCTGAGGAGGAAACTCCGGAAATACATCGGTTAGCGGCAATCGCTGGTGAGTTTCTCGAAGCGTCGCAATCGCCAATCTGGAAAGATGAGAATGTTTTTTCGCAAGCGACCTTTGCTGAGAATACTATTACAGTCGTACTGCGGATGGATGATGCGGCGCTTGCGATGCAATGGGAAGGCAATATTGCGAAGCGTCAACGTGAAATACCGATTCTCCTTCGCGAATTATCGAAAAGCCCATTAAGGAAGCAGTTATGATAACCCGTCTGCTATCTGAGTTTGACGGCAACCGTGATCTTTCTGCGGTGGCACTATTCGATACCGATGGGTTTGTGGTTGAACAAATCGGATCAATGTCGTCGGAAACAGTTGCGACACTGGCAGCGCTGTGCCGGGAATACGGCTTTACGGCAGGACAAGCGAATTCAACGAATCTGCGAATTGGAATTCAGAGTAAAACGGGCACACTGTTTGTCCGAAGTGTCGGGACGCTTCGGATTGCGATTACTCTGGCAAATCCGACTAAGTTTGGAGTAGCCGAAGTGCTCGCTGACAGGGTGCAGCAACGGTGTGAAGCGTTTGTACCGCATCGGCGAAATCTGGAATAGGGAGTAGGAGTACACTATGGCGACGATTAATTACGCCAATCGCGAACTCGAATGCAAAATTGTTTACTACGGTCCTGGTCTGTGTGGAAAAACGACGAATTTGCAGACGATACACCGCATGTTGCCGGGTGATAAACGTGGTGAAATGTCATCGGTAGCAACGCAACAGGATCGCACCTTGTTCTTCGATTTACTGCCGATGGAGATTGGGAAAGTCCGCGGTTTTACTGTGCGGCTCCGGCTCTTCACCGTTCCCGGGCAAGTGTATTACAACCAATCCCGCAAACTCGTGCTGCAAGGGGCGGATGGTATCGTATTCGTCGCCGATTCGCAACCGGATAAACGGCAAGAAAATAAAGAGAGCTTACAAAATCTGTTCGATAATTTGCGGGACAATCGGATCGAAAGTGACAACCTGCCAGTAATTTTTCAATACAACAAACGAGATCTTCCGGGTGCGATTGGTTTGAACGAACTGAACGCCGATTTGAATCCGAAAAACCTTCCGTATTTCGAGGCGGTTGCTACCACCGGACAAGGGGTGTTCGATACGCTGAAATGCGTCATGACAGCCGTCATCGAAGACTTCAAACGCTCACTTGGTGAAGGGGAACCACCTACCGGTGAACCGGTTGCTCCAGCAGCTACTGTCCACGCGAAACCGAAACCATCAGTCGATCATTCACCTACCCACCAACCGGCGACAACCGAAAAAGTCAGTTGGTGGAAGCGATTGTTCGGTAAAGGGAAGTAATCGTGATCATCCGCGATGTCACCATCGGCGAAGCCGAACAAGCTATCATTCGCACTACTTTGTTGGAAGTGGTGAATGATGGCAATGCTGCTGGGGTATTCCTCATCGGTGGCGATGGTTTCGTAGTTATGCGGGAAGGAAAACTGGCGATTCCCGATCCAGTTGGGTTAGCGACGTTGGTGGCGGCAGCATTCGCCGCTGCCAGGGAAACTGCAAGACTTGCCGGCATTGCTGATTTTGATGCAGCGTATTGGCACGGGGGAGAATCGGGTGTGTATGTCCGCACCGCGGGTCAGGAACATCTCTTATTGGCGATACACGATGAGACGGCGACGTTTGGTTTGATGAAACTGGTGGTAGAGAAAGCCGCTATTGAGTTAGAACAATTACTAACCGGAAAAATGATCGAAATCGAAGCTGGCGACGATCCACAAAAGGGGCGATGGAAGGATATCGCGGCGGCGATGCGAAAGCCGGAAACTGACGAATCGGACGATCCATTTAGTGGTTTGTCGGAGGAGCCCCAATGAATGCACCAAAAGCAGAGCGTCACAAAATAATCGTTGTCGACGACGAAGAAGACATCGTGCTGGCGATGAAAGGATTTTTCAATTCCATCGACCGCAATATCGATGCGTTGTTTACCACGAATCCGCTCGAAGTAGAAAAGATTCTCGATAAGAATCCGACAGTCGAGTTAATTATCACAGACATCCGAATGCCGAATTTATCTGGTCTCGATTTAATGGTGCGGATTCAACAAACCAATCCGCGAATAAAGTTTATTGTCATGACCGGTTTCTCAAGTACGCAAACCCGAATCCAAAGCCTCGGATTAGGTGCTGTCCGGTACATCGAAAAACCGTTCGATCTCGAAGAGATGAGCGAAATCGTTGTCGATATTCTTGAGAATCAACGGGGATATAGCGGGGTCGTTGAACAATTCCATCTTGCCGATGTGATCCAGTTAATCGGATTAAGCGGACGTAAATCGATTCTGAAAGTGAATTATGAAGGGGTGGATGGAATTGTAGCCATCGATAACGGTACCGTCATTCATGCGAAGACGGACAAGAACAGTGGTATCGATGCTTTCAACGAAATGTTCCGCTGGCCGGGCGGGAGATTTTCCATCGGATCATTCTCGAAATGCCCAAAAACCATTGTAAAGCCTTGGCAAGTATTGGTCATCGATGCAGCGCGAATCGCAGATGAGTTGAACGCCGGTGGCATTGAGAAGCCACAATCGGAAGAAGTTGTATCAAGTCCACCGCAATCTGTTACACAAGCACCAGTAGTTAATGAGGAAATGGTAATCGATTCGGCACTCTCCGCATTAGATGAATTGCTGCCAATGGAGCCGCCGCCACAACGCGTCTCTTCGGAACAATCCTATGGAAAGTTTGCATATCCACCACCATTGTCCGAAGAGACGATAAAAGCAAAAGAGAATTCTCCTCGTGTGATTCGAGTCGCCGAAGAGAAGAAACCGAACGTCAAGGCAGAACCGTTACAGGTAAAACCGCCTGCTCAGAAAGCTATGTCGCTGCCCGAATCACCTGATGGTATCGATCAGATGATTGAGCCGATTCGAACAACAATTTTAGCGTTATGGCCGGAAAAAACCGAACGGTTGTTCGCACGGGAATTGCGTTGTGAGGGGTTGCCGCCACAATTGCTGGATCGTTTGGAAATCCATCTGACAACCGGCGTTGAGAATTCTGTAATGCAGTTGGAGCGGGAAGTCGATATCTCGGATGAGCATGTTCGGAAAACGTTTACCGAGTTGCGCCGTCATTTGCGAGAATCACGCGTTTTGACACAGGAAGCGTGGCTGCAATTTGCCGGACAAGTCGCTCGCGATACCGTCGCGGCATTGCGGGATCCCGCAGCTGCGTTGGGTGAAGCGGCAGTTGTACCTACCAGTTTACTGTTGCGGTTCTACGAACACCAGCGACTCGATTGGATCGATCCATTTTTACGTCCGGCTTTATCGTCAGCGTCGGAGCATGGAAGCGTTCCGCAATTGGTGGTCGCAGAAGCGAAACGATTGTTGACAACAATGTCGCCGGAACAACGCTGGGAATTCGTTCTCCGGCAATTGTTCCGCATCATGGAGATTGGGGCTTGGCTTGGCTGGCGGGAAGGATTTCTACCAGTACCGATTGTCTGTGATGCGTTGCAGCAAATGGGTGAAACGCGGCTCGCATCGGATATCGAAATGATTGCCGCGGTAGGTGTTCGCGAAGTTACCATCGCACAGATTGAGGCGGTGCGGGCAAAAGAACAACACCGGGCAAATTTAATATCCAATTAGTATAGAGAAGTAACGGAAAGTTTTGTTTTGACGCGGCGGGGAGGTCGAGCTATGCCATCGCAATCCTATAATCAATTACTTGTTCAGTTGATCAACGAGTTGTTTCGCGAAACCGGGACCGCCGGATACCGGGAGTTGGAAGCGGTATCGTTACCGTCGGCGTTGACCAAATCGCTCCGAGAACGGTCTGAAGGGATCGTGTCGACAGAGTTTGAACGAATCTTTTCGACTCCGCAATTCGATGCCTCACGCCTTGACGCCGATGCGTTGCAAAACCTACGCGAAGTGTTACTCGATGCGATGGTAATTCGGAAAGCCGAGGTGGAAGAGGCAATCGAAAAATCTGCGAATTCATTCACGGGTGGCTGGAGTACCGATCCGTTGGATTTACGGGCATTGGAAACCGACCCCCGCGGTTTCTCGATCATGATTTTCGAGCGGGCGCGTGAGTTG
>JAOTSC010000194.1 GCA_030247525.1 bacterium
AGGCCTGTACGCGGGCTAAAGCCCGCGGCTACCAGCTTGAAGTATGAATAGCAAGATAGCCTCAAGTAGTTTTCCCATAAGCACCTACAAGGAGAGTATAGCATACGCACCTTGTATTCGTGAGTGAACACGAGACTCTCCGGTATTTGGTAGGCTGGGGTAAGGGCGAACCTTGTGTTCGCCCAATCATTTGGACAGACAAGAGTGTCTGTCCTACGGGAGTAGTTTACTGACATCTTCATTCCACGAACGACGTTTTGCGACAGAAGAAAATATTCGGTAATTTCTGCTGTATAAACAATAGGTGCGTAATGGCAAAGCAAGTGGAAATTCCTTCTCCTCTTATCATATCACTGGGTGAATATTCACCGGAAATCCATGAATCGGCATGGATTGCACCCAATGCCGTTGTGGTTGGTCGAGTGAAAATCGGTGCGCATAGTTCGGTCTGGTTCAATGTTACGATTCGTGGCGATGTCGACGACATCACCATCGGGGAGCGTTCCAACATCCAAGATGGAACGGTCATTCACGTCGATAAGGATTTCCCCACAACCATCGGAGACAATGTCACAGTGGGACACAATGCAATCCTACACGGTTGTACCGTGGAAGACGAAGCGTTAATCGGAATCGGGTCGATTGTTTTGAATGGCGCGGTGATCCAAAAGAAAGCAATGGTAGGCGCGGGAGCAGTCGTACCACCTGGTATGATTGTTCCGAGTGGTAGTGTTGTGATGGGGATGCCAGCAAAAGTAAAGCGTGAGTTAACCGAGGAAGAAAAAGCTCATCTATGGGATAACGCGGATCACTATGTACAAAACGCAATCCGTTTCCACGACGAGTTACAATAGATCGTGTAGCACATGTTTAGATAAATGGGCGTCAACGACGCCCATTTCTGTTTAGTTTTGACTTTTATATTGCCAAGTATTGTGGCTTTCTTCGTACTCATACTCAGATTCCAAGGACTTCCCTTCCTTAGCGACAAAATCTACTGCTTCGAGCAATATCTGAAAGTCCTCTTCGGTAACCGTCGCTCCCAGCGAAATTCTCACCCATCCCGGTTTTGCTGCACTCCGTCCATGATCGAGCAGATCGCGGATAAACTTGCTATGCATCTCATCGATGTGGAGCAATTCATGACCGTAGGGACCAGCACACATGCAACCACCGCGGACTTGAATACCGTATCGGTCGTTCAACAGCGCCACTGCAAGCTCGTGGTGTATTCCTTTAAAGATAACCGATACTATACCCAACCGCTTCGTATCGAGTCTACCTAACAGTATTAAGTTCGGATTTCCTTGCCAACGATTGATCGCTCGTTTTAAATAATCGCTTTCGATTGCTTCAATCCGCGCAATCCCGATTCGTTCTTTCAAATCGAAAACTAAACCGGCTTGGATCGATTGCATGATTGGGGGAGTACCGCCAGTTTCTCGCGAAGTAATATCTGGCAGATAGCGATGATCCCACGGTGAAGTGTACAAAACTGTACCGCCGCCCGGTTCGATGGGAGTTGTGTTTTGAAAAAGCGCCCGGTTGGCAATCAATAAACCGGGAGTGCGTGGTCCGCCGATGCATTTATGGGTCGAGATAAAAACCGCATCTTTCGCTGACTCCTCGTCGGGATGCATATCGATGGCAACATGCGGCGCGGCAGCGGCATAATCGAAAAAGGCGAAGGCACCATATCGATGCAACACCCGGGCGATTGCGGTCGTGTCGTTTCGGATTCCTGTCACATTGGAGGCGGCACTGAACGTTCCAATAATCATCCGCGTACCGGCATGTTTCTTAAGCAGCTCTTCCAAATGGTTGAGGTCGAGCGTACCGTCCGGTTGGAATGCCACATATTCTAAATCGGCGATGGTTTCCCGCCACGCGATATCATTGGAATGATGTTCCATTAAAGAACGCATCACAAGTGGACGTTTCTGCAAATTGGCGAATTCTGATTTACACCAGTCGGGCATTCGTAATCCAAGAACATGGATCAAACGGTTAATCGCACCAGTTGAACCACAGCCGACGGGAATCAGGATGTCGTCGTCGGTTGCGTTTACGTAGTGTGCGATTTTCTGGAAGGCATTGTGATAATACCCGGTGATGATGCGGGCGGTTGCGCTTGTTTCGCTATGCGTATTCGCCATGTACGGCAACGCATTCTCGTTCAACTCCTCTTCAATGTCTTTATGAAACCGGCCGGAGGCGGTAAAGTCGAAGTACTTGATTTTTTGCTCGCCGAACGGAGTTTGAATTTTCCCATCGCAGCCGATGACGCGGGATTGCACATGGTTACGAAATGCCATTTCGTCAGCAGTTGTGGTGGCATGGTAGGGCTTGAGCGGATGATGCTGGGTTAGTGAAACTAACCTGCCGGATGGGAAAAGAAAGGGTGTGTAACTATCCATTCGGAAACCTCTGAGCTGTGCGAGTGCAATATAGAAAACCGAACCGGAAAGAGAAAGGCAATCGGCATCGGATTGAGAAGAATCCGCTTCTTCGCACCACGATGCTCAAGATATCATGCAACCGGTTATAAAAGGCGTTGCTACTTGTGATCGATTTGCTCGAATTGCGGTTTTAGATCGTGGTAGGCGGCTTCCAACGAATCGCTGATGACCCGTGTGCTGCTGAGTACCGGCATGAAATTCGTGTCCCCCGCCCATCTTGGCACGACATGGTAATGCAAATGGTCGGCAATACCTGCTCCGGCGATTCGACCGATGTTCATCCCGATATTGAAACCCTGCGGCTTTGCGGTATTAGATAATGCATCACAGGCAGCGGCAAGCAAGTGTCCCAACTCAATGTGTTCATCGGTGGAGAGCAAATTCATCGCTGCGATATGGCGATAGGGAACGACCATCATGTGACCGTTGGTGTAGGGGAACTTGTTCAACATGACGAATGCGAGCTTCCCCCGATAGAGAATAAGATTCGCTTCGTCGGTTGTTTCGGCGGTGATGCGGCAGAACAAGCACCCATCGCAAAGCTCGCTCGCCGATTTGATATACGCCATCCGCCACGGCGCCCAGAGTCGTTCCATGTCACCCTCTTCACAAGTAAACAATGATAACGAAAAAAAGTGCGAAAAGAAACGGCATTACTGCTCCGAAACCAGCTATCACAACGATACTTGGGGGTAGTTTAGCAATCTCTGAAGTAAGTGATCTAATCAAAAAAATTATTGGAAGAGGAAAAAGTACTTTGATTTTACGATGTGTGTTGGTAATTTGTATGAGTACAGTAAACTAATATATTGAAATATAGTGATATATAAGAAGGATGAATTATACTTGACTTCAATGTTTTTTTGTGGAGTAGCTTTCTCTTAAGCAAACGATTCGCGTTTGCATCCACCACGGAAAGGAGAAGAATGATGAAACAATCACTGTTACTCTTATTTGGAGTACTGCTTCTGGGTTTGAGTTCTACTGCATTTGCGCAACCAATTCGTGAGTTTGATTTACCCGCAAATGGGTCAAACTATTGGATTGAAACTTTGAGTGCTGGCGATTATTACATTAAAGCTGATCCCAGTGTGGTTTTGTTTCCAAATACTGCGATGACAAAATGGACTTGCCGCGAAAATGGTCAAGCAACTACTATTTTCGCTGATATTCCCATTTATAAACCTACGCCATACGATTACTATTTTACTATCCCAACTGATGGCGACTATCGGTTTGATGGGAGGTCGCTTACAAATGATAATACTCGAACGAATTTATTTGCTCAATGATTATAAATTGGGTGAATAAAGAAGTCGTTTAACAGCGCTTGGGAGAGGGCGATGAAAAAGTTGATCGTAGGGTTGTTATTGCTTTTTGCGGGTATTAGCATTGCCCGGATTCGTTACGTTCCGCAAGAATTCCCTACGATCACCATCGCCGTTTCCACGTCTTTCCCGTTCGATACGGTTCTCATCACGAACGGTATTTATACCGATACCCTCAGTTTTTCGATTCCGATAACGATTGCTTCCAATTATTTATTGACAAACGATAGCACAGATATTGCCAATACTGTGTGGCAAGTCGAGCATCCACGCTATGCGATTTACTATCGACAGGGAATCTTACGGCTGGTTGGTATCACATTTCAAGCGATTGGTCCAGCTGTGCCGGAACGCGGCGTTCTCCATGCCGACACTTCCCGTGTCAAAATTGACAACTGCCGATTTTTTGGTGAATTTCTTATTGTAACTCCACAAAATGCAACAATATTGTGTTGGGGAACAGGCGATTTAGAGATTAATGATATCCGTGTTGTGAACGATCCTGGTTCGACTTTCTTTATCTGGGCACAAGCCGTTCGTTGGTTATCGTTAAGCAGATGTATTGTGCAGGGCGGTGGAGTGTCAGATCTCATTCATTCGATTTATGCCGTTTCAGATTCACTGCAAGTTTTGGATTGCAGCTTTGAAAATCGGAAACGGGTCTTATGGTTTGGAACAATTCACAAATACACTATCGAAAAAAACAGTTTTGTTGGCGTCGGTCCCGATGGTTTTCGATTTTTAGCTAACAATGCAATTCTGCAAAGTACAGTAAAGGATTGTTACTTCTCCGGTTCTGACTATAGTGACTCAAATTCGGTTATTCTCTCAATGCCCGGCCCGATGAATTGGGTTAATCCACCGCTCATCGAAGGTTGTACCTTTCAGAGGTTCAGTTTTCATCCCGGGAGGGCAAACCTTGCTCAGATCATTTATTCAACATCCGGTAATCCAATTCGGATACGAAAGTGTATTTTCCGTGAAAACAATATCACAGTTTCGCCGATGCTAGAAGTTAATGTAATTGGAACAATAGATTCCTGTCAATTCATTAACAATAATGCGCCGCTGGGAATATTGGACGGAGTACCAGTTGATCGCGACCCCCGGTTTGAGGCATGCGATTTTGTCGGCAATTCCAATCCCATCATTGTAGGAACAGCAGATAGTGTAATTGCTGATAACTGTTACTGGGGAGACCCGAGCGGACCGCATTGGTCGGGCAATCTTACTGGACAAGGGCAAGTACTATCACCGATGATCAATCCTTCGAATTGGCGAACGACACCAGTGTTTCCTATCAGTGCGATTGGCGAAACTCGACATCAAAGCAGTGTAACTGAGTATGCACTACTCCACTCCTATCCCAATCCCACCAATGGAAATGTGACTATTACCTATTCATTACCGCGTCCCGAGCGACAGACCAGACTCGAAGTAATCGATGTATTAGGTCGTAGCGTGTCACTCCTCTTCGATGGTTGTCTAACTGCCGGTGAGCATCGCTTCCAATGGAATCCGGTACGTATTTCCTCTGGTACTTACTACCTCCGGGCATCACAAACCACAACCCCCACTAAAACAACCGCGATTCAGTTTGTGAAGTAATACTCTCAGTCCAGTTTCATCGAAAAAATAAGGGGCGTAGTATTACGCCCCTTAACATCAAAAACAAATATGCAGTTACAACAGACTATTCGTCTTCGTCGGTCTTGCCGGCACGTTTCGCTGCGTAGGTCTCCTCGAGCTTCTTCTGGATGTCGCTCGGCACTTCTTCGTAGTGCGAGAACTTCACCCGGAAGACACCACGACCACCTGTCATCGAACGAAGTGTCGTTGAATACTTCGTGATTTCCGACTGTGGGATCTTTGCGCGAATTTGCTGGTACTGATTGATGGTGTCCATGCCCATAATCTTACCACGTCGAGAGGATAAATCGCCCATCACGTCGCCCATGTATGTTTCTGTACTTTCACTTCGAGATCGCAGATCG
>JAOTSC010000195.1 GCA_030247525.1 bacterium
TCCTAATCCCCAGGTTGCTTTGAAAATCGATGCCAGCAGCCACCAGTATAAGTGGACTGATCCCGCGAATAGCTCTGCCGGCAGTAAGAATGTCCACTACGAAGAAGTGCGGATCGATTTGTCGTTTTTCTTTGAATAACCAAGCGTGAGGACCCCGATGAAAAAATATTCTCTTATCGTTGCGGTGTTACTAAGTACCGCCTTAACTGTTGTTGCTTTCGGGCAGACGGTTCTCATTGTAAATACTGCAAACAACGTTACTTCGATGTCCCGCACCGAAGTCTCAAATTTTTACTTGGGTAAAACCACCAAATGGTCGAACGGGGAAAAAGCAATACCGGTCGACCAAAAAAAGGTTAATTCCGCCGGCAAAGCATTTCTCGCGAATATCGTGAAGATGTCGGAATCCGAGTTTAAGAAGGAATGGATGAGTAAAATGCTGTCTGGGGAAGCGGAGCCGTTACTCTTGAAAGCAAATGATGAGGAAGTAATCGAGTTCGTAAAAGCGAACAAGGGCGGCATCGGATATGTCAGTGCGAGCAGTGTCGAAGCAGGTGTAAAATTTGTCGCTATCGATGGAAAGAAAGAGTGGTAACGTGAGTTATCCTCAAAATTCGGAATAGGTTTCGGGCGGGCTATCGGATTGCCCGCCCCAATCTGTTTGAAACTTGTTTAGGAGATTGCCATGAACGGAAACACCCGATTTTCGGCTTCGATCAAAGGAAAACTTGTCATTTTGATGACAGTATATGCTTTGATTGTATCGGTTTTTTCATTACTCTACTATCCCGCGATACTGAGTTCAAATCTGAAATCCCAATTCAACTCCAAAATGAACACGGTTGGTGAAATGGTTGCGTTAGGAACCGGTATCGGGTTGGGAACCGACCAATTGATGGTGATCAAAAATGTATTCGACTGGGCAAAATCCGATAGCAACCTGATTTACATCGTCGTATTGGACCAAGTGAACGAAGTTTACACACAGCATCCCAAGGAGATTAATTTTGACCTTAAAAAATGGTTAACAAAAACCGAGATGTCGATTTCTGGTGACACCCTACAAATCATAAAAAAGATACGTTATCAAAAACAAGAACTGGGATCGATTCTGCTCGGCGTTAGTACAAAATCGGTCAGAGAAGAGATTACGAAGATGCGCGTCGTTGTGTCGCTGATTGGTTTAGTGATGCTAATCGTCGGTGTATTCTTAGCGTTCGGGATGGGTAAATACTTTGGCAATCGTGTTGGGAATCTCGTCCGGGTATCCGAAGCTATTAAATCAGGCGACTACTCAACCACAACCAGTGACACGGGTAACGATGAAATCAAGATTTTGGGTGAATCACTTCTGGTAATGAGCGATACGTTACAACAGAAAGAAAGAGATGCAATCGCCGCTTTACAGGAAACCCGTGATGTAGTCTCTGAAATCAACCGGGCATCGACTTTGCTTAACGAGGGGAGACTCGAGCAACGAGCATCTCTAAGCGGTATTGAAGGGGATTACCGCAAACTAATCGAGAGCTTCAACTCGGCGATTGACAGCATCATAAATCCCTTAGTGGAAGCATCAACGGTATTGGAAGAGATTGCAAACCATGATTTAACTTCTCGGGTTACAGGGGAGTATCGTGGCGATCATGCTCGAATAAAGAATTCATTGAACATCGCCGTGAATAATCTTGATGGAAGTATGTTGATGGTTTCCCAGGTTTCCGATCGAATCCTATCGGCAGCCAACGAAATCAGCCGGAACAGCCAAGCACTGGCTCAGGGAGCCTCCGAACAAGCATCTTCCCTGGAAGAGATTTCAGCTACGTTGGAAGAGATGTCGGCAATGACACGACAGAATGCAGCAAGCAGTAACGAGGCGAGCAAGCTTACCAAGGGAACGTTAACGAATGCGAAGAGTGGCAATGAAGCGATGATCCGGATGCAGGAGGAGATTAACCAGATCAAGAAATCCGCCGATCAAACAGCAAAAATTATTAAGACCATCGATGAAATTGCTTTCCAAACGAATCTGTTGGCGCTGAATGCTGCAGTCGAAGCAGCCCGTGCTGGCGAAGCTGGTAAAGGATTTGCCGTAGTCGCCGAAGAAGTACGCAATCTTGCCCAGCGTAGTGCTGCCGCAGCGAAAAACACAGCCGAGTTGTTGGAAGAATCACAGGTGAAAGCAGACAGCGGTGTTCAGATTGTGCAAGTAGTTGCAAAACATTTCCATGAAATTCTGATGGATATCGAACAGGTTAACAGTATCTCCGATGCGATCTCAACCGCATCAAACGAACAGGCGGCCGGTATCGACCAAGTTAACCTTGCAGTGGGCCAATTGAATGCCGTCACTCAACAAAATGCCGCGAACAGTGAAGAATCGGCGAGTGCTGCAGAAACGATGAATTCACAAGCGATTGAGCTGAATACTATGGTAAGCGAATTCACTTTGTCGGATAGCAGTCGAACCAAACGACGCAAAGCAGCTCTTGAACAGGGAAACACAAGTCGTTCGGATGAACGTCGCTCACGGGTACTCAATGCCCCAACCTCCGGAAAAATGGTAAAACCGGAAGATGTTATTCCCTTGAGTGACAGTGATCTTTCAGAATTTTAAGGATTTAGTGAGTAATTTTACGGTTTAGTGAGTATATTTCAGCGTGATGCATCGAGTGGGTTTTAACTCTTTGTGTTACGTTGAACTCATTACATCGTTGAATCTCCATAATTGAAGGATATTCTTTAAAGTATCTGGACTACCCTATGTTAACAACAGCGCGAAAGTTTTCTTTAGTTCTCGTATTATGGTTGACTTCGATAGCATTTAGCGAAACAAATATTCCGCTATCGGTAACTTCGGGAGTAGCGAATACAAAGTTCTCAATCGATGGGCGCATCTTTTTAGGGCTGTTTGCATCAGAACCGGATGGCAGCTATCCCAATCGAACGTTTGACATTCCCGATGCAAAACTGCGCTTTGTAATCCAACCTGCCAAGAATGTGATATTGGTGAATCGGATGTCCTTTTCCAAAACAGCGGCTGGTGGACTTGACTACTGTTATCTCGACTTGAAAGACTATCTTGGCTGGCTCCCCGGTCACACTTTTCGTATTGGCCGGATAAAAACCGATTTCGGTTGGGAACCCTATACCGATAGTCCAATTGATGCGATAACTATCACGAACTCTGCATCGAATATCACAGGAGTCGATGAAGGTGTGATGTTCTTGGGAAGAATGTCGCAACTGCCTCTTAGCTACTCATTAGCGGTCACCAACGCATCGAAGGATGTCACCGGTTCTTCTAATGGATTGGCTGTAACCGGTAAAGTCTCGGCATTCCCCACCAAGCAACTCACTTTCGCCATGAGTGGTTATCAAACGGGAAATCTGGTTCGCGATACTGCGTCGGTGGAATGCGATTTGAAGTTTGCAAATCTGCAGAAAGCGCCGACTGGAGCGTCCAGTTGGCAACGCTCGATTTGGCAAGTCGAACTACTTTGGAATTACGATCAATCGGGCAAAAGTATCGTAGCTGCTAACCCGGAAATCCCACCGTATGCTATCACATGTGCTTATGGAAATCTTAACGACGCGTGTCAATCAGTATCAGATCGAAAAGCAAGCTATTACTACGTGGAAGGGTTGTACAGGATAACAAAAGCAGCGTATCTCGCAACCCGATTCAGCGAAGTAGAATTGGATGATAATGGTGTCGAGAAGTTAGCGGGTTCACCAGTCGTGGTGAACGGTTATCAACGTTTATCTATTGCCTGCGGTTACCGGATTGCTGAAGGTGTGATTGTTAAAGTAGAAGGAACTCAGAACACGACCGATGGTGGAACCAAGAACCCAAATATTAATCAGTTAGCACTTGGATTTGCTCTCAAGTTTTAGAGGTTGGACAAAGTTCAAACGAACAGAATCGATGAACGGGAGGCGCTGGTGTTTCAAGGCAGTAAACCCGAATTGAAACAAGCTATCGAAGCGTTTGCAGAAGAAATTGTGTTGCTTGACCCTTCCGATTTAGGGTCGGTAGTAAACATCCTGACGTTTAACGAAATGATATTGTTAGCGGCAGAAGAAGGTGATTCTACGGTAATCGCAGCGGCAAAAGCGGCGAAACATCAGTTAGAACAATTCATTTTTGCCGATATGGATCACCAAGCTCGACTTCCATCAGATGTGTTCTTACAGCGTCTTAACCAACTGACTTCGACCATGCAATTGGGGACTCCTCTTCCTGAGTTTGCCTCATTAGAATTGCCTGCAACTATAATACCTGACATTGAACAAGTGGAAGCGGGAAACTCTGTAGTAAAGCTTGCGGAAGAGCCACTCGTGGAGGGTAATGCTCCAGAAACGGTTCAACCAGTCTCCACACCGACTGTCCAAGCTAACATCGTCTTGGATGATCTCTCACTATACCAAGATTTTATCACAGAGGCGAATGAGCATTTAACTGCTGCGGAAGAGCAGTTGTTGGTATTAGAACGCGACCCTAATCACGCCGATGCAGTCAATACGATTTTTCGGGCATTTCATACGATTAAGGGGGTTGCTGGTTTATTAGCAGTCGATGATATTCAACAACTATCCCACGAAGCCGAGAATTTACTGGATCGTGTAAGAAAGCGAACAATTTCCGCTACAGCACAGGTATTGGATGCTTCTCTCAAAGCATTAGACGGTTTGAAACGGATGCTGAATCGATTGCAAGACAGTATCCAACAAAGTAAAATGCCGCCTCCCGATCCACAGTTGTCGGCGCTAGTGCAATTGTTACGCGATACCAGTGAAGAAAAAATCACAATCAGTGAAAGTAGTTCTCAGTCAGCGATAAAGCGTCCTGCAACCGGTCAAACCAGTGTTGCGGAGACCCCCAACATACCGTCCGAGCAAGAGTCAACTGCAACGAAAAGCAGTGGTGGAGCCAAAGAACCAATAAAAGTTGATGCCAATCGGCTGGATAGCTTAATCGACATGATTGGCGAAATGGTTATTGCGGAATCGATGGTTCAACAGGATATTGCTGCGTTTCTTGCGGAAGATAAACGCTTCAGCCGTGATGCAGCTCACCTGCATAAAATCACCCGCGAATTACAAAGCCTGAGTCTCTCGATGCGGATGATGCCAGTACGACCAGTCTTTCAAAAGATGGCTCGATTAATCCGTGATTTGAGTAAAAAAGCCAACAAGAAAATTGAGTTCGTCATCGAGGGAGAAGACACCGAACTCGATAAATCAGTTGTCGATAAAATTGGCGATCCGCTTGTTCATATGGTTCGTAATGCCATTGACCATGGGATTGAATCACCGGAAGAACGGGTCGAGAATGGAAAGCCTGAAATCGGTACCATTCGATTACGGGCATACCATCGTGGCGGAAGTATCTTCATTGAAATGTCGGACGACGGTAAAGGATTAAACCGACCCGTAATTCTGGCGAAAGCACGTGAACGAGGTATAATTGCCTCAGATGCTGTTCTAAGCGACCATGAAATCGATCAACTAATCTTTGTTCCCGGATTCTCTACCGCAAAACAAGTAACAGGAATATCAGGGCGCGGTGTCGGAATGGATGTTGTTCTGCGGAACATTCAGGCATTGCGCGGCGCAGTTGAAGTTCATTCTACCGATGGAAAAGGCACCACGATAACGCTTCGTCTCCCGTTAACTCTGGCGATTATCGACGGGATGTTGCTACAAGCG
>JAOTSC010000196.1 GCA_030247525.1 bacterium
GATTTCGGCAAGGGAAGCATCGGATTTGATGTACATCTCATAAAGTTTCGACAAGAACTTGGTTGCCTGTTTATGCTGTTCTCCGCTCAATCCCAATGCATACGCAAGCTGGCGGGCTTGGTAGGTGCGGAAACCGATGGCAGGATTCACCCAAATCTTGACGATTTTCTCCGGTGACTCAACGGCGACTTTTTCGATTTCCATCCCCCCTTCGGTGGAAACCATCACCACGTTGCGCCCGGTTTCACGATCGAGCACGATACCGGCATAAAACTCTTTTACAATATTGCCAGCTTCTTCGATCAACAACCGTTGCACCTTCTTTCCTTCAGGACCAGTCTGGTGCGTGATAAGTTGCATTCCCAGAATATTCCAGGCATACTGCTTCGCTTCGTCGCGATTTTTCGCCAACTTGACGCCACCGCCTTTACCGCGGCCACCGGCATGAATCTGTGCCTTCACGACGACGGGATAGCCCAACTCGTCGGCAATCGCAACGGCTTCTTCTACGCTGAAAGCCGGCTTGCCACGCGGCACCTCGACGCCGTACTTGCGACAAAGCTCTTTCGCTTGATACTCGTGAATTTTCATTGAGCCCCCGTGTAGGAAATATGAGGAAATTGAATTTGCGAGATATGTTTCATTCCACTAATCACAAATCAGCAAATTTGTTTGTGGTTATTTCGTTATTAGTGTACCGGTTTTTCCTTCAATCGCATCGACTAATTTGTCGTGTGATGTGATGATGGCGCGCTCGCCGCCCCATTCGAGAAAATCCAATGCCGCGCCGATTTTCTGCCCCACCGAGCCCTTCGGA
Source organism: bacterium (assembly GCA_030247525.1). Classification (NCBI taxonomy): domain Bacteria; species bacterium. The sequence goes on from JAOTSC010000196.1 coordinate 818, forward strand.
AAGTCCCCGCTTGCCCACAGTTTATCCATCTCGGCGAAGCTTACTTCACGCAACGCACGCTGCGTCGGTTTTTCATAGTCAAGGTACACAAAGTCGACCCCGGTTAAAATGAAAAGGTCTTGCGCGCCGATATCGCGAGCCAGCACCGCTGAGGCACGATCCTTATCAATTACAGCGTCGACTCCTTCTAACCGTCCATCGGGTTCGCGGTAGACCGGAATACCGCCGCCACCGACGGCAATCACGACAACACCACTATTGACTAACGTGTGAATCACTTCTTTATTGATAATCTCTTTCGGATGCGGCGAACCGACGACGCGACGCCACATTCCATGTTCCACCGCTTTGATATCCCAGAAATACTTCTCTTTCCGTTCAAACGCTTCTTCTTCGGAATAGTGCTTACCAATTGGTTTGACTGGATCGAGTAACGCAGGATCGTCTTTATCGACGAGTACTTGCGATACAATCGTCACAACTTTCCGGTCGATATCCATTTTAAGTAGTTGATTTTGCAGCGTTTGTTCTAACATATAACCAATGCCGCCTTCAGTATCGGCAACGATTATTCCGAGTGGAAGTTCCGGTGCATCACCGAGAGCTTTTTCTACGCGCAACAACGCATTGCCGACTTGCGGGCCATTCCCATGCGTCAATGCAAGTTTATAACCACGTTGAATGAGTTCAGCAACACCATGTAACGACTCACGGCTGTTGCGAAACTGATTGCGGATTGTGTCGACTTCGCCGGGAGGCGAAATTGCATTGCCGCCGAGTGCTACGACGGCAATGCGGTCTTTCGTACTGCTCATACATCCATCCCGGTACTCCAGATTAACTGGAGTGCCGCAAATTTCATTTACTTCTTTGATTTCTTGGCGATTTTTGCTAACGCGTCGGCAATCGTCGGAGTTCCAATCTCCTGTAGTTCATAACCAACCCGTACACAAGGTTGCTTGATCTTGATGATTCGTCGTAAATCAATCGGCGTCGCAATCACGACGACATCACATTTCGTCTTGGCTATCGTCGCTTCCAAGTCTTTAACTTGTTTTCCGCCGTAGCCCATCGCCGGCAGCAGAGTGCCAATCCCGGAATACTTCTTAAATGTATCGATTAGTGTACCAACCAAGTAGGGACGGGGATCGACCAACTCAGCTGCGCCATATTTCCGGGCGGCCACGATTCCAGCGCCGTATTTCATTTCGCCATGGGTCAAGGTTGGGCCGTCTTCGACTACAAGTACTCTCTTACCACTCAATAATTTACCATTGTCAATTGTCAATGGCGAAGCGCCATCGATCACCATCGCCTTCGGATTCACTTTCGCAATCGATTTGCGAACGGTTTCAATGGCGTCGGGGGTAGCAGTCTCAATCTTGTTAATGACAATAACATCGGCGGCACGCATGTTCGTCTCGCCGGGGTAATAACGTAATTCATGGCCGGGACGGTGCGGATCGGCGACACAGATGTAGACATCGGGAACATAGAACGGGGTATCGTTATTGCCACCATCCCAAATAATGACATCGGCTTCCTTTTCCGCTTCGCGAACGATCGCTTCATAATCGACACCAGCGTAAATCACGCTGCCCATCGCAATGTGCGGCTCGTACTCTTCCATCTCTTCGATAGTGCATTCGTGTTTCTTTAAATCTTCAATCGAAGCAAAGCGCTGGACTTTTTGTTTGACCAAATCGCCGTACGGCATCGGGTGGCGAATCGAAACGACTTTCAGACCTTTCGCTTTCAATGCGAGTACGACGGCGCGGGTCGTTTGCGATTTTCCCGCTCCGGTACGAACGGCGCACACCGCGACGACTGGCTTGGTCGACTTTACCATCGTTTGGTTAGAACCGAGCAATGTAAAATTCGCCCCGGCAGCGTTCACCATCGATGCTTTGTGCATCACATATTCGTGCGCGACATCGCTATAGGCAAACACAACTTCGTCGACTTTGTGCTTTTTGATGAGTTCCGGTAAATCGTCTTCGGCGAAAATGGGAATACCCTTGGGATACAATTTTCCCGCTAACTCTTTGGGATACTTTCTTCCATCAATGTTGGGAATCTGTGTCGCCGTAAACGCAACGACTTCAACGGTTTCGTCGTTACGGTACACGGTATTGAAGTTGTGAAAATCACGGCCGGCAGCGCCCATAATTATGACGCGTTTCTTCTGAGACATATTTTTCTCCGATCACTGAGCTTCGGTCGATTATCAACGCACAACCACACACGAGGACCTGAATACCCGGTGGTCGTTCCAAAAAGCTTGTACCAAATATACACCGGTTGCGACCTTTTCGCCGCTCCGGTCAACTCCTGACCATGTTACGGGATGGGTTCCCGGATTCATCCGAAGTTTTCGTTCCCATCGCCGTCGTCCTGCCATATCCAGTATCTCAAACCGCCAATCACCGCCGGTCGTTTCGACAGTAATCAACAACTCCGGTAACAATCCGGCAGCGCCATCCGGGGCAAACCGTTTCGCTTGCAGCAACGCAAAATTGCCACTCGGTACAGGTATTGGATCAATAATGACGCTATCGGGGGCGTCCGGTCTTCCCGGCGCTGCTCCCCATTGATCCCGGCTATTGTACCAATTTGATGCTGAGCTTGCCGGAAGTGATAATGAACGTCTAACAAACGACACACCTTGCACCGGCTCTATCGGGTAACGGGTTCCAAACGGAAGTGTTTCAATCACTTCACCCCACGGCGCTACTAACTCTATGTCAGCACCACGGGTTCCCCATTCATGCCAAGTCGCCGGAATAACGACTTGCTCACGGTTCACACCATACTCGACTGGCAACTCACTCGCAGCGACCACAAACCGAGTTCCGGAAGAAAATGGATTGCCATGGAACGGTAAAAGAATCGAGTCACCATTCACAACAATTTTCCAAGAACCGAATTGAGCGGAACGCTCGCCTTGCCAGAATAGCTCAAACCACGCTGGTTGCCCCAGTGCGGGACGCGCCATCCTTTCGGTGAAAACTGGAAAAACCGGAGACCAATGGTAGGCAAAACCGCTCAGGGAGTCATTATTAACAATCGAGTCACTCTGTGAAAGCTCGACTTGGAAACCAAGCCAACCGAAAAAGGAATCGACCGGATTCGCGGGAATCTCGACCTGCCAGTTTTCACGATATGCCAAGGCAGGGACAGCAATTCCAGTGTACTCAATCAACGCTTGTTGCGGTAATCTACGAAATTTAAGTTTCAATTGCGAACTAACGGGGTACTCGCCTAACCCGATTATTTGCACAATAAAAGTAGGTGTTCGGGTATTTCCCGGAGGGGGGTAGAATGCACACCGGGTAATTCCAAGATCGACTATGGGCGGCGTATTGCTGTTACGGGAACCGGGAGTTCCATCAAGGTTTGCCGACCAATTCCAATCGGAATTGCCGAGAGCAAGATTTGTAAAAACACGTTCTGCACTGTAACCACGCTGGAACACCGGTTCTGTTTTTATCGAATCAATGATTACTGAAGATGAATCAAACAATTTCACCCAAAGCGGTATGGTAGGATTGATAATCCCACTTCCAAAGTACGGGCTGGTAATAGTGAATCTCGGTACACCTGGTGGAATCAAAGTGTCATAACGTCCCCCCGTACGAGGATAGGAACCGGGAAACATTAGTAAGTAGCCGTTACCGATGTTCCAATCGGGAATATCACGAATCAACCAGTGAGCCGCGCCATCAAACTCAATCCGATATCCGCGAATCGAAATCGAATCGCTCGTAGAGACGTAGAACTCAAGAAAGCTATTCGATTGGTTGCCGCCGACCGGATCAATCATCACTTCGTTAAAGCGAATTTCGGCGACTGAGAAATCTACAAAACCTACAATTAGTAACAGATGCAGGAGAATAGCTCTTAGATTTCCCTTACCCATCGGATTCTCCTTGCCCTCCCATACACACAAACTCGGAAAATTCCCACCCTTGTTCACTTCCGGCTTTAAAAGCGATTATGGCAAGGATTCGATACTCGATGACTTTGCGATACGGTTCCAACGTTAGTAACTCTTCCATTAAGTGCTGCAGTCGATTTAGCTTGCGAGTATCAATCCGTCCGGCTGCCAGCTCCGGGCTAACTTTCGACGCTTTCACTTCAACCAAAGTCAAGATATCGCCTTGCCAGCCCAGCCAATCGATTTCACCCTGCTTGAGTCGCAGATTTCGCGCGATCATCCGGTAACCTTGCGATTGAAGATACTCATCGACAGCGTCTTCTGCAGCTTTGCCATCGGTCATTTCCGACTCTCCTCAGGAGAATAATTCATACTGCACTCCGGAAAAAGTCATGCGGTGCAAGGGACATGGTTCCTGTTGCTTGAGCAATGCTTTATGGCGCGGAGTCGGATATCCCTTGTGTAGATTGAACTCGAATTCAGGATACATAGCATGATAGGTGAGCATCATCCGGTCTCGCTGGACTTTTGCCAACACCGACGCCGCTGCAATGGAAAACGAACGATCATCTCCTTTCACTAAAGCGATGTGTTTTCGATCAATTTTCGCCGGTCTGCCATCGACTAAAACCTCATCGGGTATAATTGGTAAGAGTGCTAATGCTCGTTTCATTGCAAGGTAGGTTGCTTGCAGGATGCCAATCCGGTCGATGATGCGCTCGCCACACGCAGCAACACCATAACATTGCGCCTGCAACCGGATTCGATCGAACAACTCCTCCCGTTTCTTTTCCGACATTTTTTTTGAATCACGCAGTCCGGGCAACTCACACGGCTCGTGGAAGAGTACCGCCGCGGCGACGACCGGACCTGCCAACGGCCCGCGTCCCGCTTCGTCAACTCCGGCAACGGTTTTGTGTAACGACCAAACTTTCTGTTCGTATTCCCAAG
>JAOTSC010000197.1 GCA_030247525.1 bacterium
CAGCGATTTAGCGTTGTTCCTGCAAATCAAACCTCCTGCGGCGTCGGAATTGGTCGACCGCTTGGTGAAAGCGGAATTCATCGAGCGCGAAACTAATCCTAACGACCGTAGACAGACGATCCTCACATTATCAGACAAAGGGAAGCGAATAATCGCACAGCGGCAGGAGCAATTAGTTAATACGTACTTGAAAATGCTCGAGCGCATGAAACCGAAAGAACAAAAGGCACTCGAACAAGCATTCGTAACACTGGCGCGCGTTGCGAAAGCGATGGACGATAAGGAAGCGGGATTATGATTGTGCGATTGCCAAAATGGTGTATTCAGTTCGCACTGCTTGCCTTCGGGTTCCATGTTGCCAATGCCCAACCGGTTTCGCTTGACGATTGTTTTCTCGCTGCTTCACAGCACAATGCCAATCGGAAATTGTCATCGGAAAAATTAGTTGAGGTTTCGGCAAAAATTGCTGAAGCAAAAGGTCAGCGCGGACCGACAGTTGCATTAACGGGAAGCGCGGTTCACAACGGCGACGTTACGAAAATGAACTTTGGTGCAACATCAATTCAGTTTCAACCAGATAATTCGTATCGGGTGGGATTCACTGCGAACCAAACGTTGTTCGATGGAAAACGTTTAAAATATAACCAAACGATGCAAGAGCTAATGCTTAATCGCATTCGCAGTGAGAGGGTTCGCACTGAATTAGATCTCGCATATCAGGTGTCAAGTATTTACAATCGCTGGATATCGGTAACGATTATCGAACGGATTGCAAAACTGTCGGCTACTTCGGCACAAGAACATGCCGCGTTAACCGAGAAACGTTTTCTCGCCGGTCAGGTATCGAAGTTAGATAAGCTTCGAGCGAGTGTATCGGCGAATCAAATGGAAGTGAATGCACTGAATGCGGTTGCAAATCAGCGCAGGGTAATTGAAACAATAAATCTTCTCACAGGATTAACGTTATCCGAAAGTAACTTCCCCAGCGACACTGCTACATCATCGCACGCGAAACCGACACTGGAGAGCGGCTTGCAAGCGGCGAAGGAACTACGACCCGAGTATCGACAATTGGCAGCCAACCGCGCTATCGCGGCGACCGGCGTTACCATTGCTAAGAGCGGATTGTACCCGATGGTGAGCGCATCGACGAATCTACTTTGGGTAAATGGTTCCGACCCATATAATCCCGACAAACTTAAACGGCAATGGAATGTCGGCATCCAATGCAATTACAACTTATTCGATGGGAAACAAAGCAAAGCCCGGATTGAAGCGGCAAAAAGTAGTTACCGGCAGGTTGATATTTTTATAAATGATTTTGCATACACCATCCGCAATGAGATTGAGCAAGCATTGATTAGTCTCGACGATGCCGAACGAAGGGTTGCAATGCAACGAGTATACGTCGAACAAGCGGAAGAGGCGCATCGCATGGCAACCGTCCAGTTCGCCGCCGGTCAAACCTCGGCACAGGAGGTTTCTGATGCTGAGCTTGCATTGTCAACAGCAAGACTAAATTGCGAACAAGCTCGATTCGATTACCGTAATGCACTGCTCGAATATGAAAAAGCGACTGGCGAACTATCGCTACGCTTTACTGCTGAGGCGCTGAAATGAAAAAGCGAATACTGCTAATTGGCTTCCTGCTATTTGTTGCAATTCTTGGTTGGCGCATATACAGCACCTCACAACGGAAAGCCGAGCTGAAAGCACAACGAAATCCAGTGGTAGTTCCCCGGGTCGAGGTGACGCAACCGGTGAACCGTGAAGCCAAAGAGACAATTGAGTCGTGGGGAACTGCGGAAGCAAACCGCACAGTACCGATTCAATCGACAGTGAACGGCAAATTATTGCGATGGAAAGTTAGCGAAGGAAAATCGATTCAACCGGGAGAGATTCTTGCAATCGTCGACCGCGATTTAGCGCCACAAGAGTTCAATCGAGTAGAAGTTATCTCATCAACAGCCGGGGTGTTTACCAAACAACTGGTGGACGAAGGGGCGTCGATTACCCCCCAAACGATGTTAGGCGTAATCGAGGATCTGGCTACGATTGTAGTTCCAGTAAAAGTGTCACAGAACGACGTCGGGAAGATTCGCAATGGTATGGCAGTTGAATTCGATTGTAGTAGTTACCCAAACACGATCATCCTCGGCGTTGTGAAACGCATCGACAATGTGAGCGATCCGGTCTCCCATGCGACGCGGGTTGAAGTTGTACTTCACGATCAGCGGATAAAGCCGGGCATGCATCTTCGAGCGTTTTTTCTTCTACAGAAGTATGAGGCGTTGTTTATCCCTACAAGCTCCGTTCTGGAGCAGGATACGACAAGTATTGCGGCAGTGGTAAAAAACGGCAGAGTGTCACGGGTTAAGATCAATGTGGGTATGCGCAGAGGTGATTGGCGGATCGTTCGCTCTGGACTTACCACAAATGACAGCATCATTGTTTCCGGAGTAGATCAATTCTACGATGGCGATAGCGTGGTCGTGGCAAGGAGCGTCGGACAATGAAACTCGCCGACAGTTCGATTCGACACCCGGTCTTTATCACAATGGCAGTATTGGCGATCATTGTGTTAGGGTTGGTGAGCTATTCCCGGTTGCCGGTGGAATTTTTTCCCGACATATCATTACCGATTGTTGCCGTGACGACTCCTTATCCAGGTGCAGCTCCCGAAGATGTTGAGAGTCAAGTATCCAAACCGATTGAAGAGGCGTTGTCGGTATTAAAAGGGGTAAGAAAGGTTCGCTCGACATCAACCGAAGGGGTTTCCATCGTCATCGTCGAATTTGAATTGGAGATGAGTGCGAAAGAGATGGCGGCGGAGGTCCGGGAGAAAGTATCGAACATACGGCGAACACTACCAAACGATATTCTCGAACCTCAGTATGAGAAGTTTGATCCCTCCGATCAACCGATTATTACCTACTCATTTGTATCTCCCAAAACAAATCTAAGTCCCAGTCAAATCCGTTACCTGATCGAAAACAAAATCAAACCGTTCCTCGAGCGAATCGATGGCGTCGCCGCAGTGACGATGACTGGTGGCGAAGAACGTGAAATCGAGATTGCGGTACGCCGTAGTGATCTCGAATTGTATGAAATCACGATGCCTGATGTGATACGTACCCTAAAAGCGGCAAACATTGAAATGCCTGGGGGACGCTTTACATCAAATACACAAGAGTTGCTGTTAAAAACCAATGCAAAGATTCTCGATCCCGATGAGCTGCGAAATCTGATTATAAAAGAGGTCAACGGTTTTCCAGTTCGAGTAAGGGATTTGGCAACTGTTCGCGATGGATACAAAGAAACCCGGCAACTCTCGCGAACAAATAATACCCCTTCGGTTACCATCGACATACGCAAGCAGTCAGGGACTAACACGGTTACGGTTGCCCAGCGCATTCATCAGGAAATGGAGCGGTTGGCGGAGGAGTATCCTCAGATACAACCGGTTTTAGCTTCGGACGATTCGATTTTTGTGAAAGCTTCCCGTGATGAAATGGTACTCGCATTATTGGAAGGCATTGTATTAGCATCATTGGTCGTTTTGCTTTTCTTTCGTGATATCCGTGGTACCCTCATTACAGTGGCAGGATTGCCGATTTGTGTGATAGGTACATTCATTTTTCTGCTACTCTTCGGTTACACGATTAACTTGATTACACTGCTCGCGCTCTCACTCTCGATTGGATTGCTCATCGACGATGCGATAGTCGTTCGGGAAAACATATTCCGCTGGATGGAGAAAGGGAAATCACCGTTTGAAGCGGCACGGGAAGCGACTTCAGAAGTCGCGTTAGCAGTATTGGCAACTACAATGACAGTTGTTGCAGTCTTCCTCCCCATTGCGTTTACTCAAGGAATGGCGGGAAAATTCTTTCGTCAATTCGGAGTTACGATCTCAGTTGCTGTGATTATATCGTTGTTGGAGGCGTTCACGCTCGCTCCGATGTTGTCGGCATTTTTCTTTAAGAAGTCTATAAGCAAGATGAAGGAAAAGAAGAGTCGCATTGAACTATTCATTAGTGGATTGGATAGCGAATACCGGAAACTGTTGGAATGGTCGCTCAATCATCGCTGGTGGATCATTGGTATTGCGACTGTTACCATGATCGGTACCATTTTTATCATTCCGTTAGTAGGGATTGGCGGCGACTCAAAAGGGGATCGCGGCATGTATTCGGTCGTGGTGGAAGCGCCACAGGGAATATCGCTTTCTGAGATGAACCGACGGGTGGTAGAAGTGGAAGACATCGTTAAAAAACATCCTCGAACGAAGGATTACTTCACTACTATCGGCACCAGTGATGGTTCTTCCAATCAAGCGGCGATTATGGTGAAGATTGATCAATTGGTTACGAAAAAAGTGATGAACGATATCCGTCCGCTGTTGAAAGCAGTGCCGGGTGTACAAGTATCGGTGGAAGAAGTATCCGGCGTGCGGAATAAATCGGCAACGATTCAACAACGTCCAATCCAGTTAAATATCCAAGGACCTGAGACAAAAGTTCTTCAGCAAATCTCAAGCGATTTTCAAACCCGAATGCGGGAAGTGTCGGGATTGGTTGACGTCGACAATTCCTTGCGCAGTGGAAAACCGGAATTCCAGTACACTGTAAAGCGCGAAGTCTTAGCGAAGTATGGCGTGACAGCTTCAGAGGTGGCGGCGGTTGTGCGTTCGATGGTGAATGGCGAGACGGCGACGAAATACCGAGACGGCGACGACGAGATTGAAGTAAATGTACGTTTGCGACCGGAAGATCGCACTGACCCCTCCCAACTACTCTCGATTCGATATCCCCTGAAAAACGGAACGAGTATTCCGCTCAGTGAAATTGTTGCGCTAAGAGAAACTGTTGGACCGGCGCAAATCAACCGGCAGGATCGTACGCGACAAGTGGTGATTGCGGCTAATATTACACCGGAGCGCGGCTTAGGCGATGTTGCCGATGACATCAAAGCAAAGCTCAGTGATTACCGACTTCCGAGTGGCTATACTTTGAAGTATGAGGGGCAAGTTTCGCAGAACAAAGAGAGCTTTACGAATTTATTCCTTGCGCTCTTTTTGGCAATTCTCTTTGTCTATATGGTGTTGGCTTCGCAATTCAACTCCTATCTTCATCCGTTTACAATTATGTTGGCGCTGCCGCTTGCCGTTATTGGCGGTTTCATTGGGCTATTGTTTACCGGTAGAAATTTCGATATGATTGCGTTCATCGGGTTGATTCTGCTGATGGGCATCGTTACGAAGAATTCAATTCTGTTGGTTGATTTTGCTAATCAACTACGGACTAAAGGGGCAACCGTGCGCGAGGCGTTGTTGGAAGCCGGACCAGTTCGATTACGACCGATTCTCATGACGACATTAGCAATGATTGGTGGGATGATTCCGACTGCGTTGGGATTAGGATCAGCAGCATCGTTCCGGGTATCATTAGGAGTTGTCGTAATCGGTGGAATTGTTTCTTCGACAGTTCTGACGTTGGTCGTTATACCCGTCGCCTACGAAATGTTCGAAGGAATCAAGCGGTGGATGGGATTTCACGACAGTTTTACAGAAGAATCACGCAAGAAGCAATGGGAAGTCATTTCCAAGTAGTCCGTTGTTGTTGTTGCATAGGAACTCCCGGAGCGTTGCAATAGAAGTTTCTTGACTTACCCGGTTT
>JAOTSC010000198.1 GCA_030247525.1 bacterium
CTGTAATTGCACATCGGCTTGCAGCGCTGCTAACGATTTAATTTCCGCCCGCCGGTTGTAGTTCACCACCGTACCAACCATGACGGGAAGATTCAAGCACCAGAAAATGATAAGCGAAATCCGTAAGAACCGTTCTGACAACCGGAACCGCTCCGCCTTTAGCCAAATTGCTATTCCGGTAACACCGACGACGACAAGTGTCGGAAGAATCGTAGCGATAAAGCGTTCCTGTTTGTTCGGAATAATCGAATGAACGATTAGGAAAGCAAGCGTACCGCCAAACAGCACCGGGAGTTTTTTGTACGCTTTGAACATCCCTCCGAAAAGGAGAAAACTAAAGGGAGGAATGAATACGCCAAGGATGAGAAGAATGTAGTTGTACCACGGGCGATTGACGTACTTGTACATCTCCCCGGAGGAGTTGTACGTGAAGTATTGAATCGGATTGGCGTAGGGTGTTCCTAACATCACCCAATCGAGAATCCCCAAGGGAATCGTACCTAATAACGCGCCGACAGTAAGGAGTAGCGCTCCGCGCCATCTTCCGCGAATCAATAGTGCAATGAACATCCCCACCGCGGCAAAGCCGATTTGGTATCGTAAGCTAACAGCAAAGCCTAACCAAAGTCCGGCAATGAGCCACTCTTTGGTCGAATCGGTTTCGCGATTTCGTTCTGCCTTGAGAATAGCAATGAAGAGGGGAACCGCCGATACCATTTCTCCTAATTGATACACCGAAAACGCCGGCACTATCCACAATAGTGCAAGCAACCATCCAGTAAGCTCCGCAAACCGCCGCTCAGTTGTAGCCCGTTCGACGAAACGATAACCCAGCCAAATAATCGGAATCGACCAGATTGCATGTAGAAAGCGATTAATCGTCATCTGTACTTCGGTATTGACAACTCCAATCGCATGCAACACTTTGAAGAGCAGCATGTGTACGCCGGGATACAACAACGAATGACCGCCCCGGTTCGGATCGAACATCCAAATTGTATCGTCGCGGAGCCAGCGCCAGGCGTAATGGACAACCAGAAAGTGGTCGTCGGAAGCGATATAGCCGCCGCTAAAGAACACCGCGAGGAGACGGGCAATTATTCCACTTCCGAGTATCCAGATGAGGGGATTATTCTTATAAGATGCTTTTGTGGCGGCGATTAAGGACATTGAAACTGACTTTACCTTGAGTATCCTTGCACGGACAATTTGACACAAGTAATATAGCGGTAAAGTTACCGGCAATCGGGCGAAATTCAAAGGAGCATCATGTCGAAGCAAATCAAAATCACACAACGGATAAACGTGCCGCTGTATCGGGTCTGGCGGTATTTCAACACGAGTGTCGGCATCGCCAGTTGGTTTCCAGAACAAGGTGCTATGCTGGAACCGAAAGCAGGCGGACGCTTGCGGTTGTTGTTCAGCGATGGCGCTATCGATTGCGAAATGGTTGAGTTTATTCCCGGTAAGCGATTCAGTTATCGATGGAATACTGGCGGGATGTTAGGCGCTCTCATAGCCGAAACGAATCCTGTTTTTGAGCTGTCGGAAGAACTAACCGACACCGGTAAACCATATACAATTGTGAAGTTTCAGGAAACCGGATTTGGCGATACGACCGATTGGATGGAGTATTATGCCCAAACCTATGCCGGTTGGACGATGTACCTCCTGAATTTGAAGTCGATCTGCGAGGGTGGACTGGATTTGAGGTCTTCCGTTCGATTGTGTTACACCCCTGACTGAATAATCTGAGTAACAAAAAATGGGCGAACACAGGGTTCGCCCATACTCATTCTGACTGGAAGACTCGTTTACATATCGGCGGGATAGAGTGGGAATTGCGAACAAACTTCGTTCACTTCGCTCCGCACTTTATCGCCGATTGCGGTATCTTCCGGATTACTGAGAACCCGGTCGATCCACTCGGCAATCTTCTTGAATTCCTTCTCTTTCATCCCGCGAGTGGTTGCTGCCGGTGCGCCAACTCGAATACCACTGGTAACAAACGGACTCTGCTTATCGCCCGGTACCATATTCTTGTTTACGGTGATCCCGGCATGTTCGAGGGCGGCTTCCGCCTTCTTACCAGTTAAACCGCGGCTGCTCAAATCCATCAGAATCAAATGATTATCGGTACCGTTCGATACCAATTTCCAGTTGCGCGCCATCAGTTCATCGGCTAAGGTCTTCGCGTTGGCAACGACCTGTTTCATATAAGATTGGAAAGTCGGACGCGATGCTTCGAGGAATGCGACCGCTTTTCCCGCAATCACGTGCATGAGCGGACCGCCTTGAATACCGGGGAACACGACAGCGTCTAATGCTTCGGTCAACGTCTTCGGTTTCGGCATCCCGGCAAGGAGGATTTCGCCCCCTTCATAATCGGACATGATAACACCGCCGCGAGGCCCGCGTAGTGTCTTATGCGTCGTCGAAGTAACCACATGGCACACCGGAATCGGATCGGGATGAAGTTTCGCGACAACCAGTCCTGCAATGTGTGCAACATCGGCGACCAGCCATGCGCCAACTTCATCGGCGATTTCCCGGAATTTGGCAAAGTCGATTTGGCGGGGATACGCCGATGCGCCGGTCATAATCATCTTCGGTTTATGTTCGCGGGCAAGTTTTGCGACTTGATCCATATCGATGAAACCAGTTTCGAGATCGACGCCATAACTGACAACTTTGTAGAGCCGTCCCGATTGATTCACCGGACTACCGTGGGTTAGGTGTCCACCCTGCGCCAACGAGAGTCCCATGAAGGTGTCGCCCGGCTGTAACAAGGCGTTGTAGACAGCTTGATTCGCTTGCGAACCGCTATGCGGTTGCACGTTCGCCCACCGGCAATTGAAAAGCTGACGGAGGCGTTCGCGGGCAATTTCTTCAGCACGGTCGACAAATTCGCAACCGCCGTAGTAACGTTTGCCGGGGTATCCTTCAGCATACTTGTTGGTCATCACCGAGCCGACCGCTTCCATCACAGCCCGACTGACAAAATTTTCGGAGGCAATTAACTCCAGACGATTTTCTTGTCTACCGCGTTCGTTTTGAATCGCTGTAAATATTTCCGGATCGCGTTGTTGCAAGGTAGCCCACATGGCTGGCTCCATTCGTAAGATTCGTATTTAGAGGTCGATTTTTTCGACACGACGTACGTGCCGCTCAACCGACGATTCTGGTGTTGCAAGGAAAGCGGCAAGAATGGCAACTGCTAATTCGGTGCCAGTGATTCTGCCGCCTAAACAAAGGATGTTAGCGTGGTTATGTTCGCGGGCAAGCCGGGCATGCAACTCGGTCATGCATAGCGCGGCGCGTACTCCCTGATGCCGGTTCGCTGCAATCGACATTCCGATCCCGGTTCCACAAATCAGCACTCCGAAATCGGCGCAATTGCTGGCGATAGTCTCGGCGACTTTATGCGCAACATCAGGATAGTCGACTGGTTCGGAATCGGTGTTGGAAAACAGACTGATTACCGTATGATTTTGCTGTCTCATCCAGCCAATCAAATAATCGCGCAATTCAGTCGCAGCATGATCGGAACCGATAACGACCGTAGCCATTAGCGTTTTCTCCGTTTGGGAATTTCCCGCTCAAACCATTTTTCCGAAATGGTGATCGATAGTGACGTCCATACGACGCGTTCTTCCAGTCCGTAGTTTTCCGATTTATCGCCTCGCAAAGTGTATCCGACCGCGATATCGCAGCGATTCGCCAACGTCTTGATCGGTAGCCCCATCCCAAGCGAGATATTCGTTTCGGAAACATCGTCGACTAACGGCAGTTTGCGCCAAGAGAGACCGGAGCGCCAAGTAATTTTCTGGAAAAAGGGATCCAACACGCCATTTTTACCCGGACGTTCGCACCAAATTCCAACGCCCATCTCGTCATTCAATTCGCCTAACTTGCCATTATCGATTGATTTCCAATTCGCCCAATGATAATCTCCGCCGATTTGCCAACCTTTCCACTTCGACGCTAAACCGAACCGCACTTCGGTGGGAAAATCACGAGTAAACTTGGAACTATTCTTGGCATCGCTACGAAGCGAATCCCGGATATCCTGATGAACAGTAACCGACATTGGCGCAGTAGCCGTGAGGGAGTATCGTAATCCTGCTGGAGCGAATATAACTCCGACGCGGTTATACCAACCGGCATGTTGTTGATTGATAGTATACCAACCGGGACCGTAATACGAAGTGGCAAAGGAAGCCTGCCAACTGTAATTCAGCGAACCGCTCCGCAAGCCGGATTCCACTCCAAACCGCCACTTGCCGGTTTTCATCGCAACGATTGCGCCATAATCGGTGATACCGCCGGTCACCTCCCGTTTGAGGCGATATGACTCGGTACCCAATAGCTCATTAGAAAAGGCGCGGGTTTTCGCAACCGAATACGGATTGGCAGCTACACCAAACCGGAAATTTTTCCAGAGCGGCGTCGAAACGCCAAACCCGGAAAACCGGAATTCGCCTTGATTGCCAATGTTTCCCAATTTGTCTTCTACGGAACGGACGTCGAAGAAACCGCTTATAAAGGCACGGGTGTCGGATTGTTCGGCAAACTGTGCTGGTTGCAAGATATTCGGAGTAAGCGTATCAAAGGCCGCAGCCCCAAGTCCGGCACGACCAGCAACGACTGCGTTCGCTTGATAGGTGCGCAGACCCACCCCTTGCCCGGAGAATACCGAAGCATGTACGGCGACTCCCAACAAACCCACCATCAGGAGCAATGCGATGCGGAAGCAGTTCATTGCTCCTCCAACCGACTAAGGGTTAATTGTATTCGCGGCGGCGTTCCTCCAGCCGATACAGAACCGAAGCTTGTGCGGGATACGTTAATCCCTTCCCACGAATCGAGCAGGACTACAGCAACTTTCGAATACTCTTTTTGTAACCAGTAGGATGTCGCATAACGGATATCGAATTCTACAGTACTATCGGTAACCGCGACCGCACTCGGCAAGTATGCGCTGGAGAGCGTGGGTTTCGATTGCCATGATGTCGAATCATTGTATGGGAGATAGTGGTACATCGCTTCAATTGAACCGAAATCGGTGGCGGCGTGACTGCGGGTTAAAATCATTTTCGCCCGATGGACGATAACCTGTTGTTCTTTCAAATCGGATAAATCGAACCAGACAATACCGCGCACTGCATCGCCGGAACCAACCTGAAGCCCTGATAAAGCAACACTGCCCGGAGATATAAACGACGCATCATAGAGCGAATGGGTTGAACGGTTGGCAACGACAAACGTATCGGCTAAACCAACCGGAAGTCCATTTTTCATCCAGCTATATACAATCGTTAACCGCGGCTTCAACGAATCGATACCATCGTTAAACGAGTGAAACGAGCGAATGGAAAATGCCGAGATTGTATCCGGTCGTAACCAAATACCGAAGTTGGTGTCTTCCAATCCCAAGTTTTTTATTGAAACCCAATTCTGTACAGTCGGTAACATCTCCGCGGGGAAATTCAACCGAAGGGAATCAACCCCGGTAGTATCGCCGGGTATGGAAACGGTACCATTTAACTTAGTCGAGTGATTGCGAATCGAATCAAGTGATAAATCAAAGTATTGTGAGTAAACATTCGGCTGCCAGAATTCGAGCGGAATCGGCT
>JAOTSC010000199.1 GCA_030247525.1 bacterium
GGCGCATTACTCAACTGCGCCTTTCTGGGAATCTTACGCGCCCAACAAATTCTAATCGCTGCCGGTTTAGCCGAGTTTGGCAAGGAACTTTTAATCGGATTTGGTTTGGTATCGATGGGGCTTGCCGCAACATTTATCCTGAAACAAATGGATTTCAAACGGATGCTCGCATATTCAAGTGTCGAACACATGGGCATACTTGCACTGGGGGTCGGCTTAGGCGGTGGCGCTGTTTTTGGTTCGCTGTTTCATACAGTGAATCATTCGTTTACAAAGGGAATGCTGTTCATGGTAGCAGGAAACATCCTGACGGTTATGCACAGCAAGTCGACGTTTAAGATTCGTGGTTTGCTACACATTATGCCGTACTCATCGGTACTATGGTTAGCAGGTTTTCTTGCAATTACGGGATCACCCCCTTTTGGTTCATTTCTGAGCGAATTCACGATATTAAAGTCGGCAATCGAACAAGGTCATATTATCATTGCCATCTTTTACATACTATTTCTTTCGGTGATCTTTATCGTAATGGCATTAATATTTCTTCGGATGAGCTTTGGCAAACCACGGATCTCAGAACCTATTGCGAAACAAGAGTCTTGGACGATGATTGTGCCTCCCGCCGTGCTATGTGCTATTGTTCTGTTGCTTGGTGTTTACATGCCACAGGTGTTGGAGAATCTTCTTAATGAAGCTGCCCGGCAACTCAGTGGTGCATTATGAAGCAATCTAACTATACTGTTATCCAGAATGGGGAATCTTGCGATGTAGTAGATGTTCCGGAAGTACCATTTGATGCGTTTCGCGAACAGCTACTCCAAGCAGTCGAGGATGGCGCATGGATTGCAGCGTTGTTTGCCATGCCGGCCGATAGATCAACACTACGAGCTTTTGTCATACTTGCTCATTCCCATTCGGGAAGTCTGTGGCTTTCATCGACGATATTGCCGGATGAGTTTACTGCATTAACACCGGATTGTCCACAAGCTCATTTGTTTGAGCGAGAAATCGCCGAACAGTGGGGAGTCAAACCATTGGGGCACCCGTGGCTTAAACCGTTGCGATATCACCATTCGTATCGCAAAGAAAAAGACTGCTGGGATCGCAAATCAAGCACAGCAATTCTTCCCGGTGTAACCGATCATTTTCAAGTGGATGGGCAAGAAATTCACGAAGTGGCAGTCGGGCCAGTCCATGCAGGAGTTATTGAACCGGGGCATTTCCGATTCCAATGCCACGGCGAAGATGTTATTCATTTAGAAATATCACTTGGCTACCAACACCGGGGGGTTGAGCGGGCGATGATTGGTGGTCCCAACAATCGTACGAACCACCTTGTGGAAACCGTCGCCGGCGACACGACAATTGGTCACTCACTTGCTTACTGCCAAGTGATTGAAGCGCTTGCTCGCACTATTATTCCGGCCCGGGCATCGGCATTGCGGGCAATCAGTCTTGAATTAGAACGACTTGCAAACCATGTTGGTGACTTAGGCGCGTTAGCCGGAGACGTCGGTTTTCTTCCGACTGCATCCTTCTGTGGTCGATTACGTGGTGAATTTCTAAATCTAACTGCCATGCTATGCGGAAACCGGTTTGGTCATTCTATGCTTTGTCCGGGAGGAGTGCGATTCGATGCAGATTCAGATCGAGTTCACAATTTTCTCGAGCGATTTGAATCCGCAGTTAGCGATGTAACTGATGCAATAAATCTACTATGGAAATCTCCCTCCGTGATGGATCGATTTGAAGATACCGGAGTCGTAAAGATCGAAGATGCAATTGAGTTGGGTCTGGTAGGTTTAGTTGCTCGGGCTTGTGGCATCGAGGCAGATATTCGAAGCGATTTTCCCACTGGCATTTATCGTTTCACCAATATCTCAACAGCAACGTGGCATACGGGAGATGTCTTCTCGAGGGCGTTCGTTCGTTGGATAGAGATTGAACGGTCGACTGCTTTCATCCGCGATTTGATCAAGTCGTTGCCACAATCTGAGATTAGAATCGCATTAGAACCAATGGAACCGAATAAAATTGCGGTAGCATTGGTGGAAGGGTGGCGTGGCGCAATTTGCCATGTTGCAATTACTGATGCAACAAGTAAATTTGCCCATTATAAAATTGTTGATCCTTCTTTCCATAACTGGTTTGGTTTAGGAATGGCAATGCGCGATCAGCAGGTGTCCGATTTCCCGTTGTGCAATAAAAGTTTCAGTCTGTCATACTGTGGTCATGATTTGTAAGGGGCTGAAATGATAGATATCCTTCGAGCTCGATTAAAGCAAGGTCATCGGACAATTTCTTTTCCGAATCAACCGCCAACGCTACCGGATCGGTTCCGGGGATGTCCGGTGATTGATGAAGCAAAATGCGTTTCCGACTGCCAACGATGTGCCGAAGTTTGTCCCACCGGTTCGATCATTCAAGTACATTCTACCAAGCCACAAGTAGACCTTGGTCGTTGTTTGTTTTGTACAGATTGTGCTGAGGCATGTCCCAATGATGCAATTCGGTATCATTCGGATTACAGTATGTCATCAAATCAAAGAATTGATCTTGTCGTAAATGCGAACACCGAGGCAGGGCCACTGGTAAGTGCACTTAAGAAGGAATCCCTTCGACTCTTTGGACACTCGTTGAAACTTCGCCAAGTGAGTGCTGGTGGATGCAATGGTTGTGAATCGGATACGAATGTACTTTCAACAATTACTTTTGATTTAGGTCGATTTGGAGTGCAATTTGTCGCCTCACCACGCCACGCCGATGGTCTTCTTATCACCGGACCGGTAAAAGAAAATAAGAGGGTTGCACTGCTCAAGACGTGGGAAACAGTTCCCGCTCCAAAAATCGTGATAGCAGTAGGAGCGTGTGCAATTTCTGGTGGACCATTCCAGAATCATCCTGAAGTACACAATGGAGTAAGTGATATATTGCCGGTAGATCTATATATACCCGGCTGTCCTCCCCACCCGATAACAATCCTTGATGGAATACTACGGTTGCTTTCCCGAATTTAATTGTGACGCAATGATAGACAGTGTTTGCATGAAGTTCAATTGTAGCTCGCAAAATGAGTTTTCAGCAATACGATAATCTTCCAACATCACTCACCATTGTTCACATATCATCGACCATTCTATAACCAACACCTTGCTCGGTTAAAATATATTGGGGTTTCGCAGGTTCTGGCTCGATTTTCTTCCGGAGAGCAGCCATGTAAACGCGCAGTGGGTGGCTTTCGTCGGTTATCATTCGTCCCCATACTTCTCGAATGATAAATGAATGAGTGAGTACCTTCCCAACGTTTTTTGCCATTGTCGATAGTAGACGGTATTCGATATTGGTTAAATGAAGTTCGGTATTGTCGCGGAATACTCGGTGGGCGTCGAAATCGATTTTCAAGTTTTTTACGTGAATAACCGTATCGCCTTTGTGTTCGCCAGTCGCAATCCGCAACGAATGCCTTAGTGCAACGCGAATTCGTGCTAACAACTCATCCACACTAAACGGTTTCGTAAGATAATCATCGGCTCCGGCGTCTAACGCCTGTACCTTGTCCTTTTCCTGTCCCCGGGCAGAAAGTACAACAATCGGAATGTGCGACCATTCGCGCAGTTCTTTTATCACCGCTATCCCATCCATATCGGGCAGCCCTAAATCCAGCAATAGCAGTTCGGGATGCTGGCGAACAATCAGATTAATCCCTTCCCGTCCAGTCTTGGCATCTGCAACATGATAACCCGCGCCGATTAATGCCGAACGCAGAAATCGCTGGATCGGATAGTCGTCTTCGATAATTAGGATGGTGTACTTTTCTTGTGTCACTGTTTTGCAACCACTGAATGGTTTTCAGTTACCGGAATTGTAAAAGTTAACTTTGCCCCACCACTCGGGTTGTTGTCGGCAAAAATTGTTCCGCTATGCATTCTAACAATCGCATGGCAAATCGCAAGTCCTAAACCGGTTCCCGAACGCTCACTGCCGCGCTCGGTATCATGACGGTAAAATTTTTCGAATATTCTTTCTTTGTCGGATTCTGGTATGCCAAGGCCATGATCGGATACCGATACTTGCAATACTTCATCTACCATTTCTACGGACACTTCGATTTGTGTACCGGCCGGGGTGTAACGGATTGCATTGTCCAGTAAGTTGATGAGTACTCGCTCGATCAATACGCTATCCATCATTGTTGCCGGGATATCGTCGGGGACCGTTACCTCAATTGGACGGGTCGCCAGTTCTTTTTTTCGGCTATTCAACGCTGATCCAATTACATCATCGATAACATTCAATTGCATATCGGGTTTCACATTTCCCGATTCGATGCGGGTGATCTCTAATAGATTATCGACATAACGATGTAAGCGATTAGCTTCCTCTACTATGGCGTGAATTAGCTCGCGCCGCTCCGGCTCAACATCACTCGCAGTCGATAACAATTGCTGGCTGGTTGCGGCGATAACCGATAGCGGTGTTCGGAAGTCGTGGGAGATCGAACTCAACAATGCGTTTCGCATTTTTTCAGCTTCGACATCGATCATCATCTGCTTGGTCTGGTCAGCAAATTGATCCCGCTCCAATGCGATAGCAATCTGACCTGCAAAGGTTTCTAACAATTGAACTTGATCCGGTAGAAAACTGCGCTTTTCTTTCTGGCTGATTCCCAGAACACCAACTGCACCTTGCGAAGCGATGAGTGGTAAATACAATGCCCCGGCTTGCGGCAAGGTGTCGGTTCCGATTCCAGCGACTTTTCCGTGGACAAACACCCAATGCGCGACTCCCCGCTCGATGAAATCTTCGGTTAGATATTCGTGGGTAGAAGTTACCGGAACGAGTTTTCTCCCCGATTGTACAATGTAGATGATGATTTCAGCTTGAAACATGTCGGCGAGTTCTTTTTCCACGGTAGCGATCAACTGGTGCAATCCTGTTGTACCGGCAAGTTGTTTGCTAAGCCGGTATAACGCTTCCGTGCGTTGCATCCGCTGGCGCATCATCTCCGCTTGCTGCGAGATCCGCGCGGTAAGTGCGCTTATGAGGATGGCGATACCCAACATCACCGCAAACATCAATAAGTATTGTGTGTCGTTTACCGCGAATGAAAAATAAGGCCGCACCATTAATATATCGAATAGTATAACGCTGAAAATCGATGCAAAAATGCCTGGTCCCATACCGTATCTTGCCGCAATGAAAACAACCCCAAGCAAATACACCATGACTTTATTTGCTTCCGCCAATTGTCCGACATGCATCAACCCGGCAAGCATTGTACACATTAGGACAATCAAAGCGCTTCTTTTGTATCCGCGTTTCTTTTCTGTGGCTTGTGAAGACATCGTCGGGTCAGAGGCACCCTTATCGGCGTTTTCACCGGGAACAACATAAATATCGATATCACCGCTTTTCGCTTGGATTTCATCGGCGACCGAACCGTGCAGCAGTCGATATAACAACGGCCGAGCTGTCTTTCCCACGATTACTTTCGTCACATTGCGCGCATGGGCATACTTTACAATTTCATCTGCTCGATTGTGTCCGGTTAAAG
>JAOTSC010000200.1 GCA_030247525.1 bacterium
ACCGAAAAGAACGTTTCCACACTTAACGCGTGACAAGGATTCCTTAGACAAAAGGTTAATGCTCGATCAAAATCTACTACAGCTTTCGCTTTTAACCCTAGCTCAGCATTCCACAGTCCCCTTAGAAACACTGAGAAATTTTCTTCGCGTGGATTCCCTAACTCATGAAAATATGCAATGGTACTCTCAATCTGAGTAGTGGCAGCTTCATGAAAGTTGCGACGATGATTCACCATCGCGCTGGCTCTAATCGCATAATGCTCTAGTAATGGCAATTTGATTTCTTTCGACAATAGGATTGCCCTTTCCAAATCAACTCTTGCAGTTTCGTTGTCTCCTTTCAGTTTTCGGATGCTACCTAGATTCGTGAGTGCAAGAACTTCAAATCGTTTATCACCGAGGTAATGAAAATGTTCTGTTGCGACAACGAGATCGTTAATTGCCTCTTCATACCTTAACAGAGTAGGCAACATCATTCCACGCGTAAAAAGCGCTTGTGCCAACTGTACTGTGAGATTTCTGTTGGTGGCTTCTTGAATGACCTGATCCAGCATTTCCAACGATTCGTCCACCTCATCGTTACTGTATATCACTTTGGCAAGATCGATGCGAACGTTGTTTGCAAACTCGTAATTACCGACTTCTGTCATAATCTGAAATGCCAAACGCATGCTCGCTGCAGCTTTGTGAGGACGCTTTTGTTCGATGTAGATAGCGCCGATGTTCTGATGAATCATGGCAGCACGAGTTTTATTATCGGTCTTTTCATAAATGGCTAGTGCTTTTTGAGCCAGTTGGTGAGCGGTTTTGTAATCTGCTCGCATCCGATGAACATACGTTTCATTACCATAGCAGTCAGCGACGCGCTCCCGATTGCGAGATCGTTGGAACAGGTTACGTGCCTCACGAAAACTCGCTAGTGCAGATTCCAGATTCGTTAAACGAACTTCACATATTCCGATAAAGTATAAGGCTTCAGCAATCCGTGCACGACTACGCAAACCTTCAGCCTGACGAATGGCATTCCGGTATTCAATGATCGCTTCGGCGTACCAAGTTTGCTTGCGTTTTTCTTCGGCAAGATGCATCGCAGTTGAGTAGGCATCGATAACAGATGCTTCGCTCGTAATGCCAGTTGCTTGCTCGATCTTTTTCAAGGATAGCTCCTACCTTTCAAGACCCGTTTTATCGAAAACGGTGACTACTTAACCATTCTCTAATTTTGGGGTCTGATTTCTGAGACGCACGTTACTCGATTAACACCAGACCGAAGTTGATTGAGCTACGCTAACACTTTGGGTTAGTCCTCGAGAGCTCTCAATTCGGAGTAGTTTATCTCCGATCATTCTCTTACTTCAGAATTTACAAGCATTCCAATGGTGTTAAAACCGATAATGCAGTCCAGTAAAGGATTTCAAGACGTTGTAGTTAACGGTTGATTAGAAACGTAGATTTTCTTTGTTGCTATATGTGTTTGTAAAAACAGCAAATATAAATCACAGTAGACAATATGGATATACATAGTAACAGTTAGCCAGTAAACTAATTTACGATTGCACGTAACTCCTCTAGAAGATTTAAAGATATTTTACTCGTTTTCTTCTTGCGCGTGTGGTTAAGACTTATCCAATAGGATAACCTACCAGTGACATTTCACCAAGGAGAAACTGATGACTCATTGTCATAAAACTCAAGTTCGTCACTTGGGACTGATTTCCATTTTGTCAGTCCTGTGTTTATTGACGGTACTTGTCGTTCATGCCGCACCATTGAACGACGAGGCACAACGCACCATCTCAACAAATTCCACTGATGCGCAAGGCGGACCCGATGGATTTGGGTATCGCTGGATGGATTCCAACGAACCGGGTGGCCCTTCCTACCAAAACTGGAACTGGTACATGGGTCCCACAACAACTGTCACCGGTCTAACAGACGACAATGTTGTTGGTCCCTACAATCTGACCGGCGGGTACACCTTATATGGTGTCACCTACACCCAAATTTACATCGGTGGCAATGGTACTATTTACTTTGGTAATGCGCCATCAGGTTCGAATCGCGGTAGTTGGCCCCCCAGCTTTTGGGCGCCAGCGGTCTACATCTGGAACGAGGATATGTATGTCCGTCCCAATACTACAATCGTCGTTCAAAACCCGACCAACTATGGCAACACGACCCGGATCCTCTTCGATCAACTCGGGTATTACGCGGATCCGAACGCCAGCACTTCGTTCTGGGTCGATCTGTCCGGTGGTGATATATCTATTTACTACGGCTCGCAAACCGGTACTCAACGGTTCCCGGGTTATGCGGGAATCTGGGGCGGAATTAGTCAGTATATGCTGAGTTGGACCGCTACTACACCAGCTCCCGGTACTGCTGTTCGCTTCCGCTTGCCGCCACCGGCAACTCCAGTCTTGCAAGGCGATTTCCCTACCACGACCACACTTACACCGACTTGGATTGATTATTCGACCAACGAGGAGTATTACTGGGTGTACTGTTTGGGAATTACGACAAGCTACAGCAACAACTTAAACATCCCGGCAAACAGCACCTCATATACATTTACCGGGCTTTTACCGGGTAACCAGTACCGCGTCATGGTGCTAGCACACAATGCAGGTGGTAACTCAACGTGGATCGACTACAACACTTGGACACGTCCCGCAGTACCTGCCGCACCAACGTTAGTATCAAATGGTGGTGGAGAGGCATGGTTTCAAATCCAGAACAATACAACAACGCCTAACGGGACTCCGACCTTATACGCCCTCGTCGAAACCCTAAGTGGATTGTATGTCGGTGCGAATGGGTATTTATCGACGACACCCTTTCTAGATACGATGAAGACTCGCTATATGCGAACTGTACGCAGCTCGACCTATTCGGTTGCCGTTCGTGCGATCAGCCCGGGATTCATGATACCGACAGACTGGTCAGAAGCGAGTCCAACCATCAATTTCTCGACGCGCCCCAGTCGACCGGCGATTCCAACAGTAGCAACCTTTACGCCGACTCAGGTAGCAATTCGAATTGAGAATAATACGACCGATCCGAATGGTGGCGACGCTAGATACTGTCTCTTCGAACAGATCCGCGGCTTGTACGTCGCGAACGACGGTTCACTCTCGTCTACTCCGTATTGGTCGACGGAAATGATTCGTCCGTTGCAATTTTCCATGTACACGTCCTATCAGATTGTCAGTCGTGCCATGAGCACCGCTTATCCCAATGCCGTGGATTGGTCGCCAAGTAGCCCGGTACTCAATTTCCAGACAACTCCAACCTATCCTACTTCGCCGACCGGAAGTGGGAGTTTTACCGGTCGTTCATCGACGTTTGCAACGATTTGGTGGACTCCCACCAATCAAGCCAATATGTATACTAAAATCTACCGTTATCGCGACGGTAGCTCCACGCTAGATACGATGATCACGATCAACAACAGCACCACCTTTAACTATGCTTTCTCCGGGTTGCGGGCGGGGACGCACTACTTGTTCAACATCTATTCGTACGATCCTTACTGGAATGCCAATTCACAGTATTGTGTCTCGTTGTATGTAGATACTGATCCTTATAATCCGGATGCTCCGGTAATTGGTAACCGCTCCGCAAACAGCATACAGGTTACCATTCGCAATAGTTCAGTGTTGCCTAATGGACCTCTCACGCGGTATTCGATTGGTTTTAACACGCCGGGTACGACGCAAAACCGATATGTGGATCTGTCCGGTCAAATTGTCGTGGGATATGCACCGTTACTCCCCTGTTCTACATTCGTTGTGACCGGTTTGCTGCCGGGTGTGACTTATAATGTTCAGACCTGGGCAACCACGCAAAACGGAACGAGTGTCAGTTATTATAGTCCAGTTGTGACGGCTACCACCACATCGGCGACTGTGTCGGGTACAAATCCGGCACCGATACCCGGAACGCCGTGGACACCGACTTTCCCGAACGATCCGGCAACCGCGAATCAACCTCCGCTCAACTTGAATTTTGGCAGCTCAGGGACAAATCCAAGTCGAGTCGATGTCGTGTATTCCGCTATACCACCAACGCTACCCATTCAACCGGGGGCGAACACGATCCGTCGTTACTTCTCAATCAATTCAACTGGAGGCTCGGGGTGGTCGGCGACACTTGATTTGCTCTTCACCGACAATGATCTACCTGCCGGTATCACCGATCCGCGCATCGCGGTTCCTGCGATGCGAACAGTGTCCTACAATCAATCCACCATGCAATGGACGACCTACACACCAATCATCACTCTGGCACAGGCGGGAACGCCAAATGTCTGGCGCGCGCGGATGACAAATGTGACGCACTTCTCGGATTGGGTGATTACACAGGATCAGGTACTCCCTGTAGAAGGATTTGTCATGAGCTGTTCTGCTGGAGACAGACAGGTGACACTCAACTGGCATGTGGAAACTGAGATTGGGAATGCGTACTTCTGCATTGAGCGGAGAAATGTGAATGGCAGTTGGAATGAAGTAGCACGAGTGAATAGCCTTGCACCGGGTGGAAATAGTCAAGTTCGAACTGCGTATCGGTACTTGGATCACTCAGTTTTGAATGACATCACATATGAATATCGCATGTCAGATGTTGGTTTGGACGGACATCGAACAATGCATCCCGCAATCGTTCAAGCAACACCAGGTACAACCGTTTCGACGTTACCAACGGAGTTCCTACTCGAGCAAAACACTCCAAATCCGTTTAATCCTGTCACTTCGATCAGCTTCGATTTACCAGTGGGAACTAAAGTGAGATTGAGTGTTTTCGACATCACTGGGCATCAGGTTGATCTATTAGCAAACAACGACTTTGTCGCTGGGCATCACACGGTACAATTCAATGGCAATCGTCTTCCATCCGGTATGTATTACTACTGGTTACAAGCCGGAAAGTACAGCGAAACGAAGAAGATGACGCTGATTAAATAAAATCAACATTGAAAAGGTTCTACCGGTCACTGGTAAGGAATTCAGGGCTGGTAGAACCATTCTTAAAGGATCGGGAGAGGAGCATGAGAATTCATTTTGGGCTTCGATACGGTATTGCCATTATTCTGGTAATGTGTTTGAATGCCTTTTCACAGACTTGGACGGCTCAGACGAGTGGAACCACTGCGACGATGTATGCCAGCAGTTTTGTCGACGCAAACAATGGCTGGATTTCAGGAACCAGCGGACAACTCTTACACACTACAAACGGTGGTTTGTCGTGGTCTTCACAAGCGACAGGAGCCACGAATACCATTTACGGATTGAACTTTGTTGATGCGAATTCTGGGTGGGCATCAGGGTTTAACTCTATTGTCTATTCCACAACGAATGCCGGAAGTCTATGGCTTTCGCAATATTCAACTCTGTTTGCCGTAAAAAGCCAGAGGTTCAGCAATGCCAATACCGGTTTGATTGGTGGGACTGATGGAAACATCTACAAAACGACCGATGGATGCGTGAGTTGGGTGTTACAAGAGACTGCTATGCTCAACATTTGCAA
>JAOTSC010000201.1 GCA_030247525.1 bacterium
AATTCGTTTCGGTAAGAACTCAGTTTTCTTATGAACTGAGTAAAGCTTTAGCATTGCTGCTTTCACCGAATCGAATCCTTTGTATTCGTGAAACTGGAAAGGAATTTCAATCCGGTTACTGTCAAACAGCGCCATTTCCAAATAGTATTGGTTTTGGAAATTCATCAGCAACGCATTGGCCGCTTCAATCCCGAGCGAGTCGCCTCTTTGGCGAAAGTGAGACAGTACTTGATCTGAAACCGATTGTTGGACTTTAATCCCGGCATCGGGGGAGTGGGAGAGTGGTGACAACCCGGCATACAAAGCGGTGAGCGCTGCAAACACGACAATGAGACCCACAACAATGGTGATACGACGGAGATTCATAGCTTCCTCGGCAAAGAAGAACAAAGTTTCGGATACAACGTTGCGAACACTTTTCGTTGTGAGTGGTGATGTCAGCGTATCCATCTTGAGAGTATGTAGTGGAAGGAGCTGCGGATATCGATTCGGGCGTTAGATTCTTTGAGTGTTGCGAGTTAACGATACGATGAAGATGAAAGTTACTTATGTAACTCATAGGTGATAGTATTGTTCGTGTCGTCAGTGCAAGCATCAATCGGTACAACGATAAAGTGTTCCGGGTACCCGGTTGGAGCAGACGCACCCGTACCTGAATAATAGGGTAAATATGAACAATATTCAAATATGGACGGCTCGATATGGTATCTGTATATGATTATTCTTCAAAATCTTACACGACTGACTATCTTTGAGGAATGGTCAAAATTGTGTGTGATGTTATCACACAAAGTGAGAGATTATTTGGTGCAGTATTGCATTTGGTTGCGAAATTAAACCAAAGGTATTTCCTGCTATTACTCATTCAAATGTGATGTAGGACATCAGAACTGCATAATACAAACTGTTTTTCGCCACGGAGAGGCGAAAAGTTCACTGAACTGGCGATCTTATTCGTTAAGAGCCTAACAACCCGACAGTTAATGCTTTTGCGACCAGCGAATAATCCGGTCTTAGTCCGGTAGCTTGACGTAACGAACGATATCCAGAAAGCGAACCGGCGAGTATCGATGCGTATTGGAGGGTCGTCTCCTCATCGACTCCGCTCCGAAGTGTAACAGGGAACACTGTCTCGGCAATCGAATCCAGATATAAAATGAATCCTTTTTGCAGTTGATGGTTAGCAAACAACTTGGTCTCAAGTAATCCACGTGCCAACTGAAATAATGCAGTGTATTCGGGACGAGCGGTAAAAAACAGCTCGTGTGTGCGAACGGCGGCTTCTATCCGTTGTTCAATCTGCCATTTCGGATTCATCGCGGCATGCAAATCGCTTTTAAGCAGATTAATGCCTTCAAGAATTAACTGACAAACGATATCGTCTTTAGATGTGAAGTAACAATAAAAGGCGCCTTTGGCTACGTCGGCTCGGTTCGTGATGTCTTCAATGCGGGTAGTGATGATGCCTTTTTCGTGAAAGAGTGAAAGTGCCGAATTTAGTATTGCAGTGCGAGTAACCAGCTTTTTCCGTTCTCGCCGGTTTACCATCGATAACTCCATGTCGTAATGTCGGAAAATAAAGAGTGTCGCTACCGAAATCAACGAAAAATTCAGAATTTACAATTTACTTTGAAGATTGCTTATGGTTGTTCAAATGTTAGGTATTCCTTTGGTTGTCGTTGTAGAGTGTCGATACAAGTGTTCATGTGCGATATTGTCTTACTGCTCATCGAAAATTGTGTGTATTCAACTTCTTCTTTCAGACTAACGTATAATCAACATCATGTATTCACAGGATTCAGAATGTCAGGTTTAGTTTTGCCCGATGGCACCCCCGCCGCGCGGTTTTTGCATCCCGAGTTAGATTTCACGCCACGCAATCGCCTCGGCGAGGAAACCAGTCCATATCTGCTTCAGCATGCAAACAATCCCGTTGCTTGGCAACCGTATAGCGAAGCAGCCTTCCAAGAGGCGAGGCAGCGCGACCTACCAATTTTGCTCTCCATCGGGTATGCTGCCTGTCATTGGTGCCACGTCATGGAACGTGAATCGTTTGAGAATATTGATGTCGCACGCTTTATGAACCACCACTTCATTTGCATTAAAATCGATCGCGAAGAACGCCCAGATGTCGATCATCTTTACATGTCTGCAGTGCAAATGCTGACGGGACAAGGTGGTTGGCCGCTCAATGTCTTCGTTGATTGGGACGGGAAACCGTTTTTCGGCGGAACCTACTTTCCACCGCAACCAATGTATGGCCGACCGTCGTGGCTTCAAGTCTGTGAAGCGGTCTCAGAAGCATGGACACAACAACGCAACGATGTCCTATCGACCGGAAAGCAGTTGACCATCGCATTACAACAAGAGTCAGCGATTGAAGCACCGCCCGGACTTGATGTTCCCATGTTGTTGAAACGCGCGGTTGATGGATCGCTTGAAAGCTACGACGAACAATTCGGCGGAATTGGCAATGCTCCAAAGTTTCCCCAACCGATGTTGTTGGAATATTTGCTCGAGTATTCCGTGATCGAGAAAAATGAGCAAGCTCGAGCGATGGTAGAAAATAGTCTGGATCGAATGCAGCGCGGTGGCATTTTCGATCAGATTGGCGGAGGCTTCTCACGTTACTCAACTGATGCCCGATGGGTGATCCCGCATTTTGAGAAAATGTTGTATGACAATGCACAGCTTATCAATCTCTATCTCAACGCCAGTCTCCCATTTTCACGGAACGATTTTCTTGCGACAGCAACCTCTACGCTGGACTGGGCGATTCGCGAAATGTGGTTGTCCGACGAGCAGGGTTTTGCCGCATCCTTAGACGCCGACAGCGACGGCGTCGAAGGAAAATTTTATGTCTGGTCGAAGCCGGCGATTCTCGATGCGCTCGGAGAATCGCGGGGAACAAGGTTTTGCGATATTTATGGAGTTGGCGACACCGGAAATTTCGAGCAAGAACTGTCCGCCCTCTGGTTGGAGCGAACGCTAACCGAATGTGCACAAACCTATTCGATACCGGTTGAGCAACTGATGCAGGAGCTTGCCGAGGACCGTGAACTATTACTGTCGTTACGTGACCGTACCCGAAATCGCCCGGCGCGCGACAATAAAGTTCTAACCGATTGGAATGGCCTCATGTTGTCGGCGCTCGCGAACGGACATGCGATAACAAAACAAGCGAGCTATTGGGAACATGCGCTGATGTTGGCAAAGCGATTCGCAAGCGAGTGGCGGGAGACCACAAAACTGCTGCACTCGCGGCGCGGAGGTAATGCGACAACAGAAGAATTCTCGCTCGATTATGCTGCTGTTGCGAATGGACTATTCGACTTGTATCAGGCAACTGGTGATTCGGAATGGTTTGTCGTCGCAATCGAAATTGCGGAAGCGATTAATCAACGCTTTGTTATGCCGAATGGTTCGGTTGCCCAATCGCGTTCGGAAGTTGCCGGTATCCGAACTATCGACCCGTGGGACAATGCGTTGCCCTCGGGGAATTCACATGCGGCATTGCTTTGGTCGAGGCTTGCAAACCTTACTGGAAACAGTAAGTATCGCAACTGGGCGGAACGCGCAACACATGTCTTCGCACCTGCTGCATTAAGGGCGCCGACCGGTTTAGGACAATTGCTTCGCGCGTCGTATCGGTTACAAACCGTTGGCGAGCAATGGGTGATCGCTGGTGAAAAACCTGATGTGCATGCTATTGTATTTCTGCATTACGTACCGCATCGTGAAATCGCATACTGTTCAGGGAATCCACCGGAGCAATTGCATGAACTTTGCGCCGGAAAAGTGAGTATAGAAAATCGACCGACGCTTTACCGTTGTCGAGATTTTCATTGCGAAGCGCCGGAACAATTCCCGGTCTGACGAGAACGATTGTATATTCCGGCATCGTGGGGGAAATCGATGGACACATTGCAAACCATTCAAGTGGCGATATACAACAAAGTCGCACACGTAACATTAGCCAGACCGGAAGTCAACAACGCCTTTAATGAGGTTATGATTACCGAATTGACCTCGGTATTCGACGACTTGGGAAAACGCGAAGACGTGCGCGTAATAGTACTGTCGGGAAGCGGGAAAAACTTTTCCGCCGGCGCCGATCTCAGTTATATGAAGCAAGCTGCCGCCATGAATTTCGAACAGAACCGGAACGCAGCGAAAACGATGGCGACGATGTTTCGCACCATTGACCGGTGTCCGAAACCAGTACTCGGAAAAGTTCACGGTGCGGCGTTGGGCGGAGGTTTCGGCTTGTGCGCCGTCTGTGATCAAGTCGTCGCCGCGACGAACACCAAGTTTGGACTCACCGAAATAAAGTTGGGGATTCTCCCAGCTGTGATTGGTCCCTTCACAATCGCAAAAATCGGGTTCAGTAATTTCCGGGCATACGGATTATCGGGCGAGCGGTTCGATTCGGAGGTTGCCTTACGGATCGGGTTAATCCACGAAGTAGTTACTCCCGAGGAGCTCGATAACGCGATCGAACGGAAACTCGAAGCATTCGGTTCAGCGGCACCCAAGGCAATTGCAGTCTTTAAAACCTATGCCCGCGAACTATCGGGAATCGATTCCGACGAGTGGTTGGAGCGGACGGCAACTTTGATTTCGCAAGCCCGCACCGGTGATGAGGGCCGTGAAGGAATTACCGCTTTTCTCGAGAAACGAACGGCAACCTGGGTGGATAAACTGCCATGAGATTTCAAAAAGTATTGATTGCTAATCGCGGTGCCATCGCAGTCCGAATCGCACAAGCGGTACAGGAAATGGGGATGATAGCGGTCGCGGTGTACTCGACCCCAGATGCTAACGCCCCTCACGTACGGGCCTGTGACGAAGCGTATGAGCTGCCGGGCGATATTGCTTCGGAAACTTATCTCGACCAAACCAAAATCATCGCACTAGCGCAAGCTTGCGGTGCACAAGCGATTCACCCCGGTTATGGCTTTCTTTCCGAAAATGCTCACTTTGCGAAAGCGGTTCGGGCGGCTGGTCTTGAATTTATTGGGCCGGATTACACCGCTATCGAATCGATGGGATCGAAAACCCGCGCCCGGGAGATGATGGCGAATGCCGGTGTTCCGATTGTTCCCGCTTATCAAGGCGACGATTGTTCAGTCGAACGGTTGACTACCGAAGCAAGTCGGATCGGTTATCCGGTACTGGTGAAAGCGGCGGCGGGCGGCGGCGGCAAAGGAATGAAGGTCGTTCGCACCGAAGCGGAGCTGTCCGATTTAGTCGATTCCGCCAAGCGAGAAGCACAAAAAGCGTTTGGCGATGCGACGATATTTCTTAAAAAATATTTTGAAAAATCCCCATCACATCGAAGTGCAAGTGATTGGCGATAAACACGGCAATCTTGTCCATGTCTTCGAGCGGGAATGCAGCATCCAACGCCGCCATCAGAAAATTGTCGAAGAAGCGCCCTCGCCAATTATCACGCCGGAAGTCCGAGCGAAGATTTGCGCTGATGCCGTCGCTGCCGCTAAAGCGGTGAATTACTTCAA
>JAOTSC010000202.1 GCA_030247525.1 bacterium
GACATCTTCTTTCCATTGGCCGGTGTTGTCGCGGAATTTCCGGTTCGAAGCAATTATAAAATTCGATACCGGAGTTCCAGCGGAAGTATGGCGGATTGTCGGGTCTTTAATCAGATTCCCAGCAATCAATACCGTATTAACGTCTGGCATACGCAATTCGGACATGTTCTCCGTCCGTTCCGCTTACGCTTGATCGGCAGATATTTTATCTACCGCTTCAATTGCCTCTTCCACACTCTGCGGACGCTCATCGCCCGCGAGTTCGATTGATGCCGCTTCCGACTTCACCGCTCGCTCCGATACTTCTTGCGAGAGCTTCGCCTTCAATCGGTTCTGCTTAATCATCAACTTCTCCATCCGGGGAGTAATGTTGAGGAGTAAATGGCGGAGCACCGGTTCGGTTAACTTCAACATCAATTCAACTTCGCGCACCTGATCGGCAGGGAGCATCATCAAAATGACATAGTAGACCCCATGGGTTCGCCCTTTGATTTCGTAGGCGAACCGACGCTTGCCCCAACGATTCCAGTCGAGGATTTCCGCGCCTCTCGCCTCCATCGACGAGCGGATTTTATTCGCGATTTCCTCGATCTGCGGGTCGTCAAGTACCGCGTCGATCGTGAACATTAATTCGTATTTTCGTTTCATTCCTCTTCCTTGTTTCCTCAATCAGCGGTTCCGCTGATTCTTACGGAGCGCAGGTGAATTCCCGCGGCTTGCATAGTCAGGCGAATCAAGCCTAACGATTAGGTCAGAGTAATCTCTGACTGACAAAATCGTGACCGACAGAGGAATATCTGTCGTACAATACATATCAACTCGGGATCGCTTCATCGACCCTTACAATTCGGGAGCGGGCGTTCGATTGTACTTATTCATCGTTGCCAACAACCCCTCTTTCAAATAACATTCGACAGCATCAGTCGCTCGGTCGATCTGTAAAAGGATTTCCTCTTGCTGTTTTTTCGGCACTTCGGAAAGGACTTTGCCAGCTAAATTTCCGCTGCGACCGTCGGGAGGGCGTATACCAAACCGCAACCGGGGAAAATCCATACTCCCGAGTAATTCAATAATCGACCGCATCCCTTTATGACCGCCATCAGAACCTTTACCGCGTAAACGAAGAGCTCCAAACGGAAGATCGTGGTCATCAAAGATGACAAAGAGATCTTTCGGGTCGCTATCGAAAAACCGGATCGCATCGACCACGGCAAAACCCGAAGCATTCATGAAAGTGGTCGGTTTCACCAAAACCACAGTGTCATCACTAAAGAGTCCGCGAGAGTAGTAGTACTCGCCTTTTCCCGCTCGAAATTGCCAGTTTTGCCGCTCTGCGAACCGCTCAAGAATCCAGTAGCCGGCATTGTGCCACGTCCGCGCATAGCGGTCGCCGGGATTACCCAATCCGACCACAATCGCAGTCGGCAAGGTTTACTTCGCCTCGTCCTTCTTACGTGCGGTAATCACTTCCGGTGCAGCCGCCGGCTCGGTCGATGGTTTCTCGTCACCGGTCATCTTCGGCGGTTGAATAGTGAGAATCGTGGTATCGGGATCGCTCAAGAGTTTCACACCGACGGGTAACTTGATGTCTCGGATGTGCATCGATTCGTTCATGTGCAATTCTGTTACATCGATTTCAATACGATCCGGTGCATCGGCGGGCTTAAGGTCTAACGCGTTACGGTGTTCGATCTGATCAAGAATACCGCCTTCCTTGATTCCAATCGGAGTGCCCTTTAAGTAAATGTTAAAGGTCATTCGGATACGTTGCTCAGCGGATACCGACTGCAAATCGATGTGTTCTATCGCACCGGTCAACGGGTGCCGTTGGATTTCACGAACGACACACATCATCCCCTGCAAACCTTCCCCTGTCAGTTGCAACATGGTTGGCTGCTTGATCAGCGTAAGCCGCAATTTGTTTGCATCAACGGCAAAAGGAATACCATCCTTGCCTTTGATGTACACGATACCCGGCACTTTTCCAGTAAAGCGAACTTGCCGGGCTCCGCCTTTTCCTTTTGTAATACGGCTAACAACCGCTAATTCCATCACCGCCATTGTATTACCCGCCTCCCAAAACTCTAATCGAATAACGAGCTGATCGACTCGTTGTAGTGAATTCGTTTGATCGCTTCCGCAAACTCAGTGGCTACCGAAGCTACATGCAGCCAATCCGGTTTTTTCTCAATTCGCAAGGGAAGCGTATCGGAAACGTACATCCGGTCAACTTTCGCCACTTCCAACCGTTCTATCGCTTCTCCCGACAATACCGGGTGGGTACAACAAATCTGCACCGACTTCGCACCGGCTTCGCGCACCGCTTTGGTTGCTGCGCTTAACGTGCCCGCGGTATCGACGATATCGTCGATCAAGATTACGTTGCGGTCACGGACATCACCTAAAATGTTCATCGCTTCGGCGACGTTGTGGGCGGTACGCCGCTTGTCGATCATCGCCAATTCGGCATTCAACCGTTTCGCGTAAGCGCGAGCGATTTTAATATTCCCCACATCCGGCGAAACAACGCATAGTCGATCTAAATTCAAATGGCGGATTACATCGGTAAACACCGGCGCCGCATACAGATGATCGACCGGAATGTTAAAGAATCCTTGAATCTGCGCAGCATGGAGGTCCATTGCAAGAACTCGATCCACTCCTGCCACTGAGATTAAGTCTGCAACTAACCGCGCCGAAATGGCTACCCGCGGCTGATCTTTGCGATCTTGCCGGGCGTAGCCAAAATAGGGAATCACAACCGTTATCCGCTGAGCTGATGCGCGTTTAGCGGCATCAACCATCAGCAACAACTCAAACAAATGGTCGGCTGGCGGATGGGTCGGTTGAATCAAGAATACGTCGTTACCACGAATATTCTCAACAAATTTCACCCAAATCTCACCATCAGCGAAACGTTTGATATCGCAGTTTCCCAGTGGCACACCAAGTTTGTGTGCAATCGCAACTGCGAATTCACGATGCGCCGTTCCAGTAAAAATGCGTAGTTGATGCAGCGCCATGTATGCCTGTTCGCTAAATTGTGCTGGGGCGGAGGGATTCGAACCCCCGGATGCGGGGACCAAAACCCCGTGCCTTACCACTTGGCGACACCCCAAGGAAATCGTGCATTGCGATCTTTGATGGTTTAGTCAAGCTCACCGGCCGGTAACGATGCTCCGGTCGGATCTTCCACCAGCTTGCGATGATATTGATCCAATACCATTGCTTCAAGTTCCTGCCGGAACTCGTTTGAAATTGGGTGAGCGATGTCTTTGTATGTGCCATCCGGCATTTTACGGGATGGCATACAAACAAATAAACCCTGATTACCCAAAATTACTTTTAATCCGCGAACGACAAACACATCGTCAAGCGTGATGTTGACAAACGCCTTCAAACGGTCTTCGTTCCGCAAGTTGACGTTAATCTCGGTTACTTTCACAAAGCACCTGAATCGTTAAGATAAACAACCCCCTGAGGGATCGGTTCAACCGCCCATGTCCTGCCTCCAAAGGGAAACTGCAAAACTGCGGCGGCACATACCTTCATCACATCAAAATGGGCGACTTGGCAACTTCCGCTGCCCGACATCGATACCCATTTTGCACCGCAACTCATCCAAAACTCGCGCGCATCATCCCAATAAGCCAATTCATTCGCGACTACCGGTTCGAAATCGTTTTTGAGTTGCGGGTCGCTCCGCCAATCGTTTTCACTGCGGAGACAGCTTGACAAGATAAGCGAAGGAGATTCTTGAGTCAAGTTTCGGTTAAGTCGAGCATAGGCGACACCCGTATTTACGCTAACTCCGGGAAACCATAGCCCAAAAACTCCCGGAAGCATCGCTTTCAACGGTGTCAAAATCTCACCCCTACCGGTAGCCTCCTGTATACCACCCCGTAAAAAAAAAGGACAGTCGCTACCAATTCCAGTTGCCAAAGCAAGGAGGTCACTTTCCTGAAGATTGGTTTGAAAGAAATTATTACAACCAATCAAAGCTGCAACAGCATCTGACGAACCACCACCAAGTCCGCCGCCAAGAGGAATCCTCTTCGTTACATCGATTCGCACTTTAGCTACAATCCCGGTCAGATGTTCAAACGCCCGTACTGCCTTTGTAACTAAGTTCGATTCATCCTCCGGTACCTGCCACTCACCGGAACAATGTAACTCATACCGATCGGCAGACGCGAAAGCGATCTCGTCGTATAACGAGATCGCCTGCATCAAGGTAACAATCCAGTGATACCCGTCGTTTCGCTTGCCGGGTACACGCAAGCCGATATTAATCTTCGCCGGCGCTAACAACCGGATCATACGATTTTCGCATCCTCCGGTTTCTTATCGACACGTACACTCTTTGATCGCTTCTTATCGCCTTTGCTACCGTAGTAATAATAGTAATGATAATAGTGATAGTAGTAGTAGTACGATCCGTAGACTCGCTTGATATCGAGACCATTCAAGACTACCCCGGACAAATTGACCCCGATACTCTTAAGAATCGTAATACAGCGCTGCACTTCGCGTTTGGCAATGTACCCGGAGTGGGTGACGAGAATAACACTGTCAGCAGTCTTCGCAAGAATCGAAGCGTCGGTAACCGCAATCAACGGTGGACTATCAATAATGATGATGTCGTAATTCTGGCGTAAAGTGCGAAGGAGATCGTTGAATAAATCGGATGCAACGATTTCGGCGGGGTTCGGCGGCACTTCACCGCAAGTCAGAATTTCCAGATTATGGATTTCAGTCGGTTTGAGCGCTTGTTCTAATGTCAGTGTACCCAACAGAATGTCAGTAACGCCATGATGGCGATCCAACCGGAAGTTCTTATGAACCGAGGGGCGGCGGAAGTCAGCATCAATCAAAATCGTCCGCATTCCCGCACTCGCCATGGTAATCGCCAAATTACACGCAGTGGTAGTTTTTCCCTCTTTCGTGGTCGCTGACGTTAACAGAATAATTTGCTTTTTGACGTCGAGACTGGCAAACAAAAGGTTAGTTCGCAATGCACGGTACGCTTCGGAAATCGGGGACTTTGGCGAGAATGAAGTGATTAACCGCGTCTCCAGTTTTTCCCAGATTCGGTCGTCAACAGACTTCCCATCCCTACTCAACTTGCGCATAATCTCTTCGAGATTAATGTAGGGGATTGTTCCCAACACCGAGATACCGATGCGTTCGACATCCTCAACGGTTCGAATCGAATTATCCGTGTAATCAATCAAGAGCGATGCGGTAATACCAATCGTTAAACCGAGAATGATACCAAAGATGATGTTCATCCGCTTATTTGGACGAATCGGGAATCGTGGTGGTTTTGCTTCGTCGATAATGCGAACTTTCGCGGTACGACCGGCTTCGGCTATTCGCGACTCTTCGTACTTTTCTTTCAACATCAAATAGAGTTTTTCGTTCAACTGAGTATCAC
>JAOTSC010000203.1 GCA_030247525.1 bacterium
GCACCATGCGGCTTGGACGTTTTCCTATCGATGAACTTACTCCTGGAATGGTCGGGTATCTCATCACTGGATCGAAAGAAGTCAAAGAAACCCGCGTTGGCGATACAATAACCCATCGCTATAATTCCTGCGAGAAAGCGTTACCCGGGTATCACGAACCGAAACCGATGGTGTTCGCCGGTCTCTATCCTACTGAAGCCGATTATTTCCAGGATCTGCGCGAATCGATTGACAAGTTGAAATTAAACGATGCATCGCTGTTTGTTGAGCCGGAATCGTCCGGTGTGTTGGGATTTGGTTTCCGCTGCGGGTTTCTTGGTCTCTTGCACATGGAGATTGTCACCGAGCGGCTCGAGCGTGAGTATAACCTTGATTTAATCACCACCGTTCCCTCTGTAGAGTACAAAGTGCATATCGGGACGGGGGAGGTGAAGGTTGTCGACAATCCAGCCCATTGGCCCAATCCCGGTAGCATCGACTTCATGGAAGAACCGTGGGTATCTGCCTCGACCATAGTCCCCGCCGAGTACATCGGGGCGATCATGAAATTGGCGATGGAACGCCGCGGTATTTACAAAACGACCGAGTTTCTCGCCTCCGACCGCGCGAAGCTAAACTTTGAATTCCCCCTCGCGGAGATAGTGTTTGACTTCTACGACCGCCTAAAATCGATTACCCGGGGATACGCAAGCTTCGATTATGAGTATAAGGATTATCGAGAATCGAAATTGACGAAACTCGATATCATGATTAACAACGAACCAGTCGACGGGTTGTCGATGATCGTATTTCATGAGAAGGCGTACGAGTGGGGACGACGCACCGTTGATAAGTTAAAGGAATTGATTCCGAGGCAGTTGTTTGTTGTTGCGATTCAAGCGGCAATCGGCGGAAAAGTAATCGCCCGGGCGACGGTTACGGCGATGCGAAAAGATGTAACGGCGAAGTGTTACGGCGGCGACATTACCCGGAAGCGAAAACTCCTCGAGAAGCAAAAGGAAGGTAAAAAGCGAATGAAGCAAATCGGATCGGTCGAGATTCCGAAAGAAGCTTTCATCGCAGTGCTCAAGGTGGATCAATGAGCGGACTACCGAATTCGGATTGGCAGAAAAAACTGGATGCATGGCGGACGAAAAATTTTGCGAAACTTGCAAAGCGTGGCGAGAAATCCCGCGCTCGACAATACTTCGAGACAATCGCTTCCATCGTATTGATGGTGTTCGTGATTCGCACCGGAGTTGCGGAAGCGTTTCGCATCCCATCGCAATCGATGGAACATACGCTCCTAATCGGCGATTTTCTCCTCGTCAATAAGTTCATTTACGGGATGAAGAGCCCCGACTGGATTGGCGTTCCCTTTACGCAATTCGGCGTCTCGCTCCCCTATTACCACATGCCGAAACTGCGCGATCCCGAGCAGGGCGATGTCCTTGTATTCAAGTATCCGCTCGATCCAGCATTGAATTACATCAAGCGTTGTATCGCAGTCGGCGGGCAAACGATTGAGTTGCGCGATAAACGAGTGTTTGTCGATGGGAAAGAGTACCCGTTACCGAAAGAAGGTTTTCTCTCCGACCGTCCGATGCGACCGAAAGGATTACTGGAGAACGGGATTATTCCCATCGGAGCAGGGAATGCCGATAACTACGGGCCGGTGAAAGTGCCGGAAGGAACCCTCTTTATGATGGGCGACAATCGCGATAACAGTGGCGACAGCCGGTATTGGGGTTTCCTTCCCGTGGAAAATGTCGTCGGAAAAGCGACTGTGATTTATCTCTCCGTCGACACTGAAACACCGTTTTACCGATTCTGGGAATTCATCCGTTGGCAACGCTTCCTCCGGTTGATTAATTGACGACCATCTGCTTGAAATTCGCGCGCTTGATTGTTGTAGAAAATCTTCGCATCTTATTTCATGGAAATGCGGCTGTAACGCAATTGGTAGCGTACCAGCTTCCAAAGCTGGGTGTTGCGGGTTCGAGCCCCGTCAGCCGCTCAAAAAACTTCGTGGCCGCGACTAAAGAGTAGTCGCGGTTTTCTTTTAACTTTCAACTTGTCTTCGCGAGAAACGCAGCATGCAACCTTGTGCGTGCGAAGTGACGTGGCGATCTTTCTACTATGATAAATGTGGATTCGATGCATGAAACTCAATGTGCGACAATACGCTGTTACCGACTTCCCAACCCTTGTCCCGATGGCACAGGAGATGCATTGCAACGAGGATGGAGTTTCCCACCTCACCCGCGAGCAATTCGCACTCACCATCGACTACTTCACGCAACATACCGATTGTGGAAAGGTGTTGACCCTCGAGTACGAGAATGAGATTTGTGGCTATGCGATTCTCGTATTCTATTGGAGCAACGATTGGAGCGGACAGCTCATTTACTTGGACGAGCTATTCATCGCCGCCGATTTTCGTAATCGCGGTTTGGGCGAACTATTCCTCAAGTGGCTGCGCAATGAGTATCGGGAAACGGCAGCAGCGCTCTTTCTTGAAACCACTCCCGATAAACCCCGCGCCGCTTCGCTCTACCAACGGTTCGGCTTCGTCCCCGCCGAGAATGCGTATTGGATGTATCCCTTCCGAATCATCAAATATCCCACTGACACCAGCGATGAATCAGTTGTACAGCATACGACTGCACCGGGCGTTGCTTAGTTGAGTATGTGACTTACACTCCGTTTTGTGGGTGGAGGTGGACTCCAAGTACTTCCTCAATAAAGTATATGAGTAATATCTGATTATTACTCTCCCGGCAAGGAAAAATTGAAAGACAAGTTGGTCAGGCAAGATTATCTAATCTACAACTTAGCTGAGATCATTATCTCCGATGAAGACATCCATTGGACAGCAATGCAGTGTTTGAAAAGATGAGCGATTCTTGTTTATTTTCCATTGGAGGCTGGGCACTCTTGCCCGACCAATGAAAGATTTGTTGGAGGTAAGGCAACCCCGAAGGGCTCACGGAACGTAATCTTGCCTGACGAATTTCACGTTAATTGGAGGTTGGGCAATCCTGCCTAACTATTTATTGGTTGAATGATGCAAAATACTCTCACCATCCGCCGTGACATCATTACGATGCTCACGTATGCTGGATCCGGGCACACTGGAGGATCGCTCTCCTGTGCCGATTTCGCTACGGTGCTCCTATTCGAGGAGCTCCGCCACGATCCCAAGAATCCCCAGTGGGAGGGGCGCGATCTCCTCTTCTACTCGAATGGACACGTCACCCCCGTCAACTACTCTTGTTTGGCGGAGGCGGGGTATTTTCCGCTCAAGGATCTCTTGCAGTTCCGGAAGCTCGAGGGGCATCTGCAAGGCCACCCGTGCCACGATACGCCCGGCATCGAAGTCGGCAGCGGTTCGTTGGGACAAGGGCTATCCATCGGCTGCGGCGCGGCAATCGCGGCAATACGGGAACAGTCCGACCGCCGGGTCTATGTAATCATGGGCGACGGCGAATTGCAGGAAGGGATGAATTGGGAAGCGATGATGTTCGCCGCCCACTACCAGCTCGATAACCTGTGCGCCATCGTCGACCGCAACTACAAGCAAATCGACGGCGATACCGAAGACATCATGGCATTAGAGCCACTCGTCGATAAATGGCGCGCCTTCAACTGGAATGTTCTCTCCGTCGACGGCCACGATCTTGATGCAATTCGCAACGGTTTCCAGCATGCGAAAGTCTGTAAAGGAAAACCGACGGTTCTGCTGATGCGCACAGTCATGGGGAAAGGGGTCTCCTTCATGGAAGGGACCCACAAATGGCACGGCATCGCCCCCAGCAAAGAGCAAGCGGAACAGGCGTTACGCGAATTGGGAACGACCTTGGACGAGTGGACGGAACGACTAAAGAATGGGTAATCGAAAGGTGTAAGGTGCAGGGTGTAAGGTTGAGGGTGATAAGAAAAGCAAATGCTACCTTTCACCATTCACCTTACACCATACACCCAATGGAGTAACGATGGCAGAAATGAAACCCACAAGATGGGGATATGGCGAAGCATTAGTCGATTTAGGCGAGAAGAACGACAAAATCTGGGCGTTAACCGGCGACCTTGCGGAATCGACGTACGTACACAAATTCCAAGCGAAATTTCCCGAGCGGTTCGTGCAAGTCGGCATCGCCGAGCAGAATATGTGCAATGTCGCCGCCGGGCTCGCGGTTGCCGGGAAAATTCCGTTCTGGACGACCTACGGCGCATTTGCCGCATGTCGTTCCCTCGATATGCTGCGGGTAACGGTCGCCTACTCGAATCTGAATGTAAAAATCGGCGGCGGACATAGCGGCTTGACCGTTGGGCCCGATGGTGCGACCCACCAGATTCTCGAAGACATTGCGATTATTCGCTCGCTCCCGAATATGAAAATGGTAATCCCCTGCGATTACCACGAAGCGTACAATGCGACTCTTGCGATTGCAGAGATCGATGGTCCCTGCTATATCCGGTTGGGACGTTCGCCGCAACCGATTCTCACCAGTCGTGACGATCCTTTTATCATCGGGAAAGCGACGACTCTGCGCGATGGGAACGACATTGCCATTATCGCCTGTGGCCAATTGGTGAGCGAAGCGATTCTTGCTCACGAGGAATTAGCGAAGCAAGGGATTCGTGCCCGGGTAATCAACATGCGCTCGGTGAAACCGATCGACGTGGAAGTGATCTTATCGGCGGCAAAGGAATGCGGAGCGATTGTCACGGCGGAAGAGCATCAAATCTACGGCGGCTTGGGGGCGGCAGTCGCACAGGAATGCGCATTAGGTGGCGTACCGGTGCCGATGGCGATGGTGGCGATGCAAGATCAATTCGGACGTTCCGGTTCACCGGAGGAGTTACTCACCCATTATGGTATGCGGGCAACCAACATCGTCGACAAAGTGAAATCACTCTTAAAGAAATCGTAAACTTCTCACAGGATTGAAGAAAGGCGTGCCGCTGGTGCGCCTTTTTTTTGCCGTATAACAATTTTCCTTTGTTGATACTTAGCAAGATGGTACCTTTCTAATACTTCTAAGGATGGGTGAGGATTATGATGCGGTTGATTGCACTGGGTTCACTTTTTGTTCTGCTATTCTTCCTTTCGGAATTCGCCTTCGCTACGGACAAACTTTCCTCTATCCAACGATCAACCACTCAATCAACATCACAACTCCCCTCTCCGTTCTTCTTCACCGAGAATCGGGGGCAATGGGATTCGCGCGTCCTCTATAAGTGTCAAGCGAAGAATGGTATGACTTGGTTCCTCGAACGCGATGGAATTACTCTCCTTGTGAGCAGGGAACAGGGGACAGGGAACGGGGAACAGGGGAAGCAACCCGTACGTCGGACATTCCTGTCCGACGACCTATACGAACGCGACCTACCCGAAATGTTG
>JAOTSC010000204.1 GCA_030247525.1 bacterium
GACAGGTCCGGGCGGTACGCTGGTCTATCGCTCGAATATGTGGAGCTATCGCGATCTCCCGCAGCGTCATTGCGAATTGGGGCATGTCCACCGCCACGAGAAATCCGGTGTCTTGTCGGGCTTGTTCCGGGTACGGTCGTTCACACAGGACGATGCGCATATCTACTGCACCCCCGAGCAGTTGGAAGACGAAATTGCCGGAGTGATGCAGATCCTCGAAGAGATTTACGCCGGTTTCGGATTTACCGATTATTCGATTGAGCTTTCCACTCGTCCGGCGAAATCGATTGGCAGCGATGAGATGTGGGCGAATGCGGAAGGGGCGCTGAAAAATGTGCTCGAAAAACGCAAGGTTGAGTATAAACTCAATCCGGGCGATGGCGCATTCTACGGCCCGAAAGTCGATTACCATATCCGCGATGCGTTGCGCCGGACTTGGCAATGCGGCACGATTCAAGTCGATTTCTCAATGCCAGAGCGCTTCGGAATGGAGTACACTGGCGCCGATGGGGCGAAGCATCGTCCGGTGATGGTACATCGTGCGATTTTAGGTTCCCTCGAACGCTTTATCGGAATTCTCATCGAGAATTATGGCGGAGCGTTCCCGACGTGGCTCGCACCGGTACAGGCGGTCGTGAT
Source organism: bacterium (assembly GCA_030247525.1). Classification (NCBI taxonomy): domain Bacteria; species bacterium. The sequence goes on from JAOTSC010000204.1 coordinate 640, forward strand.
TCCGATTTCTGAAGCGAAACACGGCGATTATGCCCGTGAAGTCGTTGCGGAAATGAAAAAGCATGGAATCCGCGCGAAACTCGACGCTCGTGAAGAGTCGCTCAATTACCGAATCCGCGACAACCAAGGGAAGAAAATTCCCTACCTCTGTGTAGTCGGGGGCAGGGAAGCCGAAAACCGCGCGGTAGCAGTCCGCCGCCGCGATAAAGGGGACATCGGCGCGATACCCCTCGACGAGGTAATCGCCGGCATCGTGAAGGAAAATACCTCCCGCGTCAATGTCTTGACATTAGGGGAATGAAATACTACAGGTGAAGCAGAAGAAAGGCGGGTGATAACCCGCCTTTCTCTGTTGTGATACAAAGATATTGTGTTAACTTTGGGTATTCTGAAATAGGTTTATCTAATGGATTCCACAACAACAAACCAATGGGGCAGTTCCATGTCGGGCGTTTTCTACTTTGTCTATGTCGTATTCCTGCTGTTCGGCGGGATGGTAGGTTATCAATTCGGACGTTGGGTCGAGCGGCGCGCCCAAGCCAAACGCGATAAAGCGAAGATGGAAGGCAAGTAATCGAACTGTGCGGTTTGCTGAAATTCTTGCACTTGCTCCATGAATCGTAACGTCGAAGTTAAGGCGCGGGCGCGCGACCTCATCGCAGTCCAGAAGATGCTCGAGCAGGGAGGAGCGAAAGGAAAATTGCTCCACCAGCACGACACATTCTATCGTTGTCCCGATGGCAGATTGAAACTACGGGTCTTCGCCGAAGGGCATGGTGAGCTGATCTTCTATCGCCGTCCCGACCACACCACCGCCAAGCTTTCCCAGTATTGGATATACCCCACCACAGATGCGCACGGTCTCCACGAAATCTTAGCGCAATGCTATGGCGTACTCGGCGAAGTGATCAAACAACGCCTGGTCTTCATCATCGGGCAAACCCGCATTCATCTTGATCAAGTGGAAACCCTCGGCGACTTCCTCGAATTGGAAGTCGTCTTGAAACCGGAACAACCGGAATCCGATGGCGAACGGATCGCGAAAGAATGGATGATCCGGTTAGCGATTCGTCCCGAAGATCTCCTATCGGTAGCCTACATCGATTTATTGACGAATCGGGTTTAATCCCCCCTCCTCATTTCGTATCTTAGTGCAATGAACGCTCGGTAGGACAGACACTCTTGTCTGTCCACTGTAACGCAAAGAATCCCGTCTGACGTGTCATTGCGAGCGTAGCGAAGCAATCCCAGTCGGATACACAGTAGGACAGACACTCTTGTCTGTCCACCTGGACCAAATGGAACAAGAGTACGGGCGAACCTTGTGTTCGCCCTATCGTAAACAGGCGAGGACGCCTGTCGCTACCAACAAGGAAGAATGGATCTATTCGACGACATCCGACGCGAGAAGAGGAAGCGAATCGACGCACTGGTCACGGAGTTGCAACGCCATGACCGATTGTACTATGTCGATGCGAAACCGGTGCTCAGCGATGCCGAGTACGATCTCTTATACCGCGAATTAGTCGACTTAGAGCAAGAGTTTCCCGACTTGATCCGACCCGATAGCCCCACCCGGCGGGTTGGCAGTTCACTCTCCGACGATCTTCCCCAAATCAAACACCTCGTACCGATGCTCTCGTTGCAAAATGTTTACTTTGCGAAAACGAAAAACGATTGTACCGAAATCGAGGAGTTTTTTCAGAGCTCGGAAAAGACGATTGGGAATCCAATCAGCGGTTTTATCTGCGAATTGAAAATCGATGGTATTGCCGTTTCACTTACATATTCCGATGGAATTCTGGTAAAAGCGGCGTCACGGGGCAATGGCGAAGTCGGAGAAGACATCACGGCAGCGATTCGGACGATTCGTCAACTCCCGCTCCAATTGCACAATGCGCCGAGCGGCACAATCGAAATTCGCGGCGAAGTATATATGACCCGCACCGATTTTGAGGAAGCGAATCGCTTGCGAGTGGAATCGGGTGATGCGCCGGCAGCGAATCCCCGGAATTTTGCCGCCGGATCGCTCAAACTGCTCGATGTACCGGAGATTGCGAAACGTCCGCTGCGGATTGCCTGTTACGCCTTAGGCGCATCCGATACACCGTTCGCAACCCAACAAGAATTTCTCGAAACCCTTCATGAATGGGGATTGCCGACCGAACCCCATTGGAAATTCTGCGCCGATCTGCAAGCGGTACAAGCCTATTGGGAAGATTGGAATAGTGTCGAACGACGGCAGACCTTGCCGTTCAACATCGATGGCATTGTCGTAAAAGTAAACGCGATTCGTGAACAGGAAGCGTTGGGAATGACCGCCCGCGCGCCGAAATGGGCAGTCGCTTACAAGTTTCCAACCGAACAAGCAATCACGCGCTTACTCTCAGTTGAATGGTCGGTGGGACGTACCGGCGTTGTGACCCCGGTCGCGAATCTGGAACCGGTGTTGCTGGGCGGTACGACTGTGCAACGCGCCTCGCTTTACAACGAAGACTATATCCGTGAGAAAGGGCTGAGAATCGGCGATTTGGTACAAGTGGAAAAAGGCGGCGAGATTATTCCTAAAGTGGTGAAAGTCGCCGACAGCCAACCTGTCGAAGTACCGAGCGCCTGTCCCGTTTGCAACGGAGAATTGTTCCGGGAAGAGGAAGAGAAGTCGCTGCGGTGCGTGAACGAATTGTGCCCGGCACAGCAACAACAACGGATTGAACATTACGTAGCCCGTGATGCGATGGACATCGACGGAATTGGATCGAAAGCAGTCGAGTTGCTATTGTCGCGAGGCATCGTTACGAATGTTGCCGATTTATACGATTTGACGCCGGACAAATTACAAGGGTTGGAAGGTATCGGCGAGAAAACCATCGAGCAGTGGTTGGGGCAAATCGAAGCGTCGAAACAACAGCCGTTCGAGCGGTTCCTTTTTGCGATGGGCATTCGGTTGGTTGGTGAGGAGCAAGCGCGGGTCATTGCGCAACGGTATCCTAACCTGCGGGCATTGATGAAGGCGACTCGCACCGAATTGTACGACCAATTCTGGGTAAGCAAGCAAAAGTCCGATGAGCATTGGCTCGAGGAATTGCTTGAGCAACATCGCCGGGATCTTGCAACTGTGGTGTCCGAGAGTGAGCAACTTGACCGTATGATGGATACATTGGCAAAACGGTTGAAACAACGACTCGGCGAGCGGAAAACCAAGAAAGAGTTAGCGTGGCTCGAGGAGTTGCTACTCGCCTTTGCCCATCCGGGGTTCCGGGATATTATCGACCGTTTGGAGCGGTCAGGAGTACAGGCAGTTGCGTTATCGACCCGGCAAGGTCCCAAATTGGAAAGCTACATGTTACAAGGTCACACGTTCCTCTTTACCGGGAAAATCTCGATGGAACGGAGTGAGGCGGAGAATCTTGCCCGTTTACACGGTGGAAGTGTCGCGGGAAGCTTTACCAATGCGGTCACAATTCTGGTCGCTGGGGATGGTGCAGGCAGCAAATTAACGAAAGCGCAAGCTCGAAATCTGCCCATACTTTCAGAAGATGAATATTTACAATGGGTTAGCTCTGGGACGGTGCCAGTAGCGGTAAGCGGGTGAAAACCGTTATCTTATTCGTTTAGGATAATGACCACACCCCAACGGAAATTCGCTTGGGGGAGATGGAACTTTGGTGTTTCTTTTCCGAACCGGGATGTAGATTTTTGCGTCGGGAACCATTGTGGTCGAAGGATTTAGCAACAAGGGAGATGGTTAAAGAATGGCGTCGACAGCCGATTTGCGTAATGGCATCATTATTGAATTCAAGAATGATTTATATCAAGTCGTTGAATTTCAGCACGTTAAACCCGGAAAGGGTGGCGCGTTCGTCCGAACAAAGTTAAAGAACATTCTCACCGGTCGAGTTATTGATCAAACGTACCGAAGTGGAGAATCAATCGATATCATTCGGTTAGAATCGCGGAAAATGCAGTTCCTGTATAAAGAAGACGATTTATATATCTTTATGGATCAGGAAACCTACGAACAGATTCACCTCGAAGAAAAACAGATTGGCGACGACCGTCTCCTCCTCAAAGAGGGTGAAATCGTTGATTTACTTTTCCGTGGGGATACTCCCCTTAGTATGACGTTACCATATTTTATTGTTTATACAATCGTACAAACGGAACCAGGTGTACGTGGTGATACCGCACAAGGTGGCGCAACCAAGCCGGCAAAAATCGAAACCGGCGCTGTCGTACAAGTTCCCCTCTTTGTCGAACAGGGCGAAAAAATACGGGTCGACACCCGCACACGTGGCTACATGGAACGTGTTAAGGAGTAAAAATGCCTCGTAAAGCGAATACTACCAAAGCGGCACTGCCCGCCGAACAACCAGCGCTGACACCGGAAGTCCGAGACATGATGATTGATTTCAGCATGGTCGAGCGTTTTGTTGCGTTACTGGAGAACTCGAAACTAACCGAACTCGAAATCGAAACGGGTGAGGTGATGCTCCGCTTGAGCAAGAATGGTCCGGCTCCAACAGCCGGCGGTTCTTACATGGCAACCTCTGTCGCAAATGCCCCGGCAACGGTAGCGGCTGTGCCAGCAACAGTAGCGGTTCCAGCCGCTCCTGTCTCAAGTAAAACCCTGGTGGAAGTCACCAGCCCGATGGTGGGTACGTTTTATGCCGCGCCATCTCCCGATTCTGACGTCTATGTAAGAC
>JAOTSC010000205.1 GCA_030247525.1 bacterium
ATCAAATCCGCGGGACAGTCCATGATGTATCCCGGATTAGAAATCAATAAACTGTACCGGCCGCGCAATCTCTTGTAAGAGGTGAACGATGGGAAACCTGTCACTGATAATGATCTTATCGTTTTTGGGGGCGTATTCCTACGTCGGTTACCGACAACGCTCTACCCAGGAGAATACAACACAATATGCCTCCGATGCTGTTCGCCGGGTAAATCTAAAGCTATTAGCGGCAACTGCTGTGAATCGGGCGTTAAATGAGTTGACGTTGGCTCCGATGACTCGTACCGATGTAACCGGGAGTTTAGAAGGTGGGCAATTCAAAGTAAAAATTAATGATTATACATCCGATCCTACATTAGGATCAACTCAAGTGAGATTAGTAGCGTGCGTTCAGAATGGTGGATTCCGGGACACCTCATTTGTGCTTCTTCAGTATCCTTACTTTAGCCGATTTGCTTACATAACGAATAATGAAGGAACAATTTGGTTCCAATCCGGCGATACGATTAAGGGACCTGCCCACACGAATGGTTATTTCAATATGAATGGCAGACCGGCGTTCATGAGTTCGATATCGAGTGCCCAGTGGTACACCGCGGGTGTATCACCTTACCGTTCGCAAGGTGTAGGACCGCCATACTTTGCAGAAACACCGAATTGGTATGCACCAACCTTGACATTTCCTTCTGATGTCAATACGCAACGAACAGCAGCGGCGACAGCAGGTCATTCGTACAGCAATGCAACACTGTACGTGCAGTTTAATGTCGATGGTACGTACCAAACGAAAACGTCATCAGGAGGTGCTTGGACATCGCATGCTAAACCAACCAACGGAGTTGTTTTTGTAGGTCCGGCAAGTGGCACTAGTACTGCTTACACAGTTAATGTACAAGGGACAGTCAAAGGGCAGTATACTTTAGCCTGCCAAGGGAGTATAAACATTACTGGCGACATCGTATATGCAACCGATCCACGTGTGAATCCAGCATCAACAGATATGTTAGGGTTAGTAGCACGATTGAATTGTGCACTGACTAACAATGTTCTTAATGGTGATCGTACTATCATGGCGCATATCATGACAATGAATACATCAGTCAGCAGTACCACGAACTTCTATAACACACAGTATAGTTCGCTGAATTCGGGTACTTTGCACTTGTACGGCGGATTAGCGCAAGTCGGTCGAGGGGCGGTTGGTACTGTTGCGGGTATGGGTTACTTGAAGGACTACCAGTACGATATGCGGTTACAGGATTTTTCCCCGCCAAGTTATCCGAATGCAACGGTGTTGCAGCAGATTTACTACTGGGAGTAAGCTCACCCAGAAGCAAATTACAGAACAGAAAACGGCAACGCAATGCGTTGCCGTTTTTATAGCAAATTTTGTTCTGCTTAATTTGTTGACGTCACCACGTACCATGCACTTGTCAGTGCAATGGTTTCATTTTCGACAGTGAAGGTCGTGTTAGTAACGGTTCCTAACAATGTAGCTCCTTCAATACCGATTGCATAAGGTGTCGGTTTCCGATACACTTTGTATCCTGTCACATTTTCTACAGCACTCCAAGTCAACACAACATTAGCACCACTCACTTGCGCAACGAGGTTTTGCGGTGCAACCGGCGGACCTGCCAAAGAAACAAATTGAGCTGTACGGGAGGCACCTAACACAATCGGATTTCCACCTAAGTCAGATGTGCCCGGAGTAACGGTTACTGTATAGTTTGTCGAAACCGCCATTCCATTAACAGTAAGCCACACTTTATTCCATTGTCCGGGCAATCTTTGCGCACTGGTCACGGTCGGTCCGGCTGGTGAAATCGCATAGCTTGTATTCTGATTCGCTAACACTGGCTCCATCCGCTCGCTAAAGAGTAGACGAATTCCATCAGATGCAACACTGTCAACTGAGGTAAGACTCGGTGGTGTATTGTCCATTGGGAAATCGTTATACCATACCGGTGAGATCGTACGTGCGGCACCATCGCTCGCTCGCAACCACGCACCACGATTGGCAGTACTTTCCCAATTGTCGCCGTGCCGGAATTTGTACTCGATAAACATCGAATCGGCAAAAGTAAAGTTGATGTCAACAGTATAAGTCTCATTGGAATCGGGATCGCTCATTACAATGTCGGTTCCCCACGAAAGTGGTGCATTTGCGCCACGCATGTTCACTGGTTGAACAAAACCTACCGTCTCGCTCATCCGTACATTGAAGGTGACAGTTTGGTTTATTAGACTGTGGAAAGATGCTGAGGCGTGGGTAGGATCGAGATGGTTGCCGACTAAGTCGATCACCATTGTATCGACGGTAACTGTATACAAGACATTCTCACCAAAGGGAACCGACCATGTCAATGCGATTTGAGTAGAACTTAGTCGCGATAAACTGGAAACCGTACGTGGTACAGCATCTCCACTAATTGAATAGCGTGAGTAAACGACTGCAGACGTAGAATCTACCGGCTCCGAAAATGTTATTGTGGTGGTAGTAGTCGAAGTTGCCGCCGCTGAAGCCACTTGCGGTCGTACTAAGTCAGCGCCGGAAATGATGGGAACCATTGTCGATACAGCAAGTTGTCCTTGATCAGACCAATTGGTTGCATTCCAATCGTTGGCCGGATCGTTCGATGTATCCTGTGCGTTGTCGGTCCCGCCGCCACCCGTACTAAACAACTCGACCCAAATCGTATCGGGACTGCCGATATCGGCGAGCGGGATTTTGTATTCGACCCCGGAGGTTGTTCCCGTTGCTCGCGCTGCCGCTGCTAACGGGGAGTATCCTCCCCATCCGGTTCCGTTCCAGCTAATAAATTGGGTCTGTGCAGTCCCGTATACTGGCGTGTCATGCCAGCTATTCAAACTGTATTCTGGGCGATGTGGATTTAGTGCTACAACGTTTCGTCCCCATCCGTCAGTGGTCGCGCCGGAATTCTCCAAACCATCGGTATCGATATAGAAAATGTACTTAGGCCACCACTGCCCACTATTCCCTAAATCGATGTTCACAGTATACAGGATGTATAAAAAGCTGGCGTCGTTACAAACATAGACATTTAGTACATCAGCAAGATTCCAGTTTACGGCATCACCGGCAGGGTCTACTGCCTCCGGAGCGCCATAGATTTCGGTGTCTAAAACACCATCAATCACTGGAGTGCCATAGCCCGCAGCAAACGCTAATATCGGGAAAAGCATAACCGCTCCCATAAGCGCTGCGACAAATTTCGACATATTTGTTTCTCCTAAGAAATGGCAAACACCGACCGTACTCGATCGGTGTTTGCAACACGATAAAACCGATGAAAACGAAGAGCTTACTTCAGATAAGCGAGTTTCTTTTGTGTCGTAAACCCCGATTCGGTAGTTAAGCGGTAGAAGTACATACCGGCTGATAAACCCGTTGCATTCAAGGTAACGGTATGCGAGCCAGCGCTGTAACTGCCCGAGGCAATCGTCTTTACTAAACGACCGGATAAATCGTATAGTGCGACTGTAAGATTTTCGGGAGTCGTAATCTGGAAACCGATGTTCGTCGTGTTGTTAAATGGATTGGGGGCATTCTGCATTAAATATACTTTTGGCATTGCAGAATTATGATCCGGCTCCATCGCAGTCACTTGTACTGTGAAACGATTCATGTGCTCACGGCCGTCTCCGTCGATATCTGCGATTCGATAGTAGTACGTTTCACCGGGTTGAACGGTACGATCTATCCAGTGATAGTTCATTTGCTCGGAAGTTGTTCCACGACCGGTGATTATTCCACTTACAGCTTCGTAATCCGATTCACGATTCGTTGACCGGAAGATACGAAATCCGGCATTATTCGATTCCGATTCGACCCGCCAGTTCAAAGTAATGCGATCACTGGCTGGTGTCGCGGTAAAACTGGTCATCGCAACCGGCAACGGGGGTTCAAACTCAATTTGTGAGAAATTCGATAACTGTGCGGTTGTCGACCAATCAGTAGCATTCCAACCAGTTGGGAGCTGATCCTGTGCATTATCGGAGCCGCCATTTCCTGTAGTCCAAGCTGTAACCCAGAATGTTGGTGGATTGCCGATGGACGCTAACGGAATAGCAAACTCTAATCCCGAGCCAAGTACTCCAGCATCCAATGCCATCGACCCAATGTTGAAGTAAGTTGGTCCTGACCACGAACCACCCGTCCAAGTCCAGTACTGGTGATCATTCCCATTTCCACCTTCAAATGGTGCCTGATCCACCCAGCAGTTCAAGCTATACTCGATGCGATGGGGATCGTTGTAATTCACATTACGAGTCCAAGGGTCGGTTGCACCGCCCATTCCAGGAAGACTGTTTACATCGAATCCAATGATGTACTTACCCCAGTTTGTTGCACCAAGGTTAGCATTCACTATGAGATACAAGTACACATTCGTATTGTCATAACAAGCATACATCGAACCCAAATCCATAACGGCGTTGCCGTTACCATCTACTTCAATTTCAGATGTGACATACCCATAAATCGGATCTATACCACCATCGATAACCGGCGTTCCGAATGGCACTTCGATAGCCCAAACTGGAACAGCTATTGAAATTACTATTAATGACAAGAACAAGCGCTTCATACGCTCCTCCTTCGATAAAGTTAAACCACTTACTTCACAACGGTTTAATTTAAATCCAATTGTTAAAGAATTCAAGCAAATCTACGAGAGAAGAGGATTTGTCAACATCAGGTAATCTTCCAAGCTTTCATTTGGCGAATCGATGAATTACTCGGGGAGGAACCGGGAGTTGCAAACTTCCGGAAAAGGTTCTACTTTTTCAGGTTTAGAATTCCGGAAAACGCAAACACCGGGAATAGATAGGTACGCTTGCACGCGCAAGCTAACAACAGTATACGGAAGGGCATTCGATTATGATGCAGACCATGCGTGAGAATACTAAAAAGGTTTTGTGGGTTCTCATCATCGCGTTCATCGGTACAATCATCTTCGCATGGGGAATGGGCGGTTTCGACCGTAACAGCCAGGTGCGCAGCGGCGTTCTTGCTATCATCGATGGTGAGAAGATTCTCCAACAGGATTTCGATAACCGGGTCGAACAGCGCATCCAACAGGAGCGGGAAAAGAATAATAACCAAGACCTTGACGAAAACCGTGTTCGTACCCTTCGAAATGAGGTTTGGGACGGCATCATCAACGAAATTCTGTTAGAACAAGAACTTGACCGATTGGGCGTATCGATTGGTACCCGGGAAATTGCTTATGAGCTCCGCAACAATCCTCCACAATACGTGCAGCAAGCCGAGGTCTTTCAGAATAACGGTCAGTTCTATGCCGCAAAATACGAGGAC
>JAOTSC010000206.1 GCA_030247525.1 bacterium
GGTTATTATTGAGTTATATTATCGTTAACAGCCATTGTTCATGTATGTTTCATCAAGGGGGGAGAAGTGAAAAACACAGGAATCATTTTGCTGACGGTGTTCTCAATAGCAATATGTGCTCATGCACAGCTTACCATCACATCCAGCACACCAGCAAACTTCGCAACAGGTGTGGCACTAACAACAACCGTATCCTTTACATTCAGCGCCGCATTGGATACGACGATTCGTTACGAATCAGGTTACCCAGTCGGCATTTCCGGTCCCGAAGACGATTCACTCATTGTAACCGGAGCATCGATTTCCGGCGATCTTAGAACCGTTTCGATCCAAGTAATGCAACGTCCAACCACCGATTATGTTTGGATGGTAACGGGAGCTCGCTCACAAAGCGGTCAAGACTTGCAAATCCCGTATATGCTCAACTACACAACTTCTACTTCCTATGGTGTTAGAACCGTATCCGGAACAGTTACTTATCCATTAGGTAATGCAAACCGTGCCGTAGCTGGATTGTTAAACCGACGGATCTTTGAGGATAATGGCAGACTTCTCATTGGAACAAATGTTTCTACTGCCAACAGCTATTCAATATCGAATGTGCGATCCGGGGTATTTTGGCCGGTATGCGCGATTGATCTAAACAGTGATGGTGAGATCGATCCTGATCTTGGCGATGCCATTGGTTTTTACGATCCGAATCAAGATGGTATTCCCGATAGTATCGTCGTCGGTCAATCCAATCTAACCAATATTAACATGACACTGATTGTTTGGCAACCGCTCCGCGCACGGGATCGTTTACCGGTAGTTCAGAGTCTTGCAAGGCAATTCGCTGCAGATGCTGTACTTAAAGTTATTAGCACCAGTGGTGAAACAAATCCTAATGGTACATGCGATTCATGGATTTATATGTTTCATTCGCCGCAACGGCAACGAAATTTCATTGTGTTTGCCTCTTCGCAAATGACTGCCATCGACACCGTAGAATCACCGGAGTTTCCACTGGAGATGATAACGATTCCGGTAAATTGTATCGATAGTGATTCGGCTATGGCAATAGCGGAACGTAATGGTGGGGCGACATTCAGAATGAACAATCCAAATGCCAGTATTGAAATGTTGGCAGGTAACTTTTTCTGGATGATGCCGACCGATCCAACTCGCATCGTATGGATGATTAGTTATGACAGTCCTGAACAAGATGAATCATTAACAATAATTTTGGATATTGTTACCGGACAGGTGATTCCGGTTACTGCCACACCCGAACCGATTGTTGCGAAGCCAACTACTTATCGGATTCTTTCCAACTATCCCAATCCGTTTAATGCCGAGACCACCATTCGTTATCAAGTTCCAGCAACCGGGAAAGTCACTCTTGAGATATACAATTCGATGGGACAACGAATTCGTTCACTTGTCTCCGCAGTAAAGCCTGCCGGAAAGTATGAAGCGAAATTCAACGGAAATGGCCTTTCCAGCGGAGTCTATGTCGTACGAATGAGTACCGGAAAGAGTGTTTACCAATCGAAGATGATGTTGATAAAGTAAACTTCAGTTCATCGGTTAGAGAAAAGGCGCATCGTTCGATGCGCCTTTCTACTACCTACGATTCCAATAGTAAATGTAATCGATTGGCAACCGTATGGTTACCAATACGATGTTACTTCACTAAAGCAATCTTTGTGGTTGCGTTGAAGTTACCGGCCGACATCTTCACAAGGTAGACGCCGCTGGACAGCCGCGAACCGTTGAATGCTGCGTTATGAACTCCAGCAACCACCGGACCATCGACCAAGTTAGCAACCAATTGACCATTCGTGTTGTAGACTGCAACCTTCACATTCGATGTGAACGGTACTGCAAAACGAACATTGGTTTCCGGGTTGAACGGATTCGGATACGCCGAATACAATTCGAACTGCTTCGGTAACGTATTGTCGCCGACATTGGGAACGGAGGTAACCGGTGTCACCACTGCATGGATGCGATAAGCGCCGGTTGATGTCGTCAACGCTGTTCCATTATATGAATAGTTATGTCCGGTATAGAACACACCTAAATTATCGTGACCGATAATGCTCGGGTAGGCAGCCGCAGCATTCGTTCGTTCAAACCAAACAAAGAACGAAGAACCAGTCGCAATCGTAACTGGTTGGGTTAACGTAATCGTATGCCAATTCGGTAGTGTATTGGCATTCGTCACGGTAATATCCTGTTGCAGTAATTGCTGGCCGAGGGCACCATTGTTATCCGCAAAAATTCGTAAGCGAATTGGTGCGTTCTCACCAGCAGGAACGTTACCATTCCACTGAGCAATGATTTGCGAAATACGGAAACCACCGTTACCAACCGGAATCGGATCGGTAATAACACCAGTCGAGAGTGTATCAGCGCTTAACTTAAAGCGGACAACTGGACCAGCACCGACATCAAAGGAGTAGAGGTACTGAATGACGCGGGAATCGTATCCGAGTTCATATGTACCTGCTGGACGGACATTAACAGTATCGACGCGATCTAATGTCGAATTGTAGAAGTCGGTGGTATCGTTGGCAGTATTTTCGTCACCTTGCAGAATTGTATATGCGTCGACGATAACACCACCAGCACTGGCAGGACGCCATCCGAGTGCGGAGTCACCGGTGGTTCCGGTCTTTAGCAATACGGTGGTATCGGCGCCAGAAGGAAGATTTCCAAGTACGATGGAACGGACAAAGCCGTTTCGACGCCAACGGAGAATCGAAGTAGTTTGATCGCTGCGACCGGGGTTCGAGACTTCCACAGTACCCTTGGTCATATAACCAACAGTCGTCGGATAGGGAACCGAAAGACGTGCAGTTGCAAGGTCGTTCGTCGGTTGGTTGGTACGTAGGAAGGTCACGTCATCAATAAAGAGTCCGGTGCCTGTGCCTTGATGATTATCGTTATCACCAATCGCGGTGATGCGAATTTGAACCGAGTCGCCAATCCACGGCGATAAGTCCATTTGAACGTTCGGACCGGCAGAGGTCGTAAACGGGGTTCCCGGAACGTAAGTGAACCACTCGTTACCACCGGCAGTGGGTCGATTGTAATCGTGATGCTGATAGGTCCAACCGCTATCGGGGTGATCAGCCTTTATCTCGACTCGATAATAGTCTTCCAATGTATTCGTGGAATCGGATTCAGCGTCGATAAAGTTGCAATACACATTGTATTGCCACCAGTAGGTATAATTCGGTGCTAAGAAGATTTTCGGCGAAACGATTGCCGAACGGAACTCTAACGTATCCTCACGCATCCACATGCACCAGGGAACCGTGTGACCAAGAGCGGCACTCTGCGCTCTTGCCCAGTTCGCTTGCGAAACGACATTTCCCGACATCGGGATTAAATCGCTGGGAATCGAAGTTAAATCCAATGCATTATCGCGAAGCAAAATCGTAGAGCGATCCTGAATCACGACATCGTCGACATGCATTCCAAACAACGCAGGATTGTCGGATGTGCAATACGCCGGGTCAGAGCAAAATGCAAAACGGAGTTTAAAGTTTGCAACCCGCATCGCCTGCGGAATTGGGAATGTTACTTGTTGCCAACCATTGGAGGAACCGCCCCATTCCGGAATGTTTGGTCCCATGCCGAATTCGGAACCGAAAGCGTATGAGGAGGTAACATTGTATAGGTAGCCGGTCGCTCCACCTGCCGAAGTGATCGGCATTGGGGTCCAGGTTGTACCATTATCGATCGAATACCAAACGTTACCGCCATCCCATCCAGTATATGGTGCAGTTGCACCAGCCGGGTCTTCACAAGCGATGTTCACACGGAACGTCAATTGTGGTTGGGTCGCGGCAGAAAGATTGACCGTCGGCGAGGTAAGATACATTAAAACATGGTTGTCGTAACCGCCATTTGCCCAAGCAACCGTATCGCCGCAGTACCACGACAAACCGGTTCCGCCATAGGCACGACGGGTATCACGATGCCAAAGCGAGGGGACATCGGTTAAGTTTGCTACTGTCCAGCCTTGCATTCCATCTTCAAAATTAAAAGTCGCAAGGGTATCGACATTGATTTCATCGGTGGCGGGAGCGCCATTCCGAGCAAGCGGGGAGCGGGTAAACATCTCCTCGTTTACTGTTGGACCGGTCACTGCAATCGCACACATTGCAATTGCAAGAACGGCAAATATTGACATACGCTTCATAGCGATTTCCTTTCCTTATGGCATACACATTCGTGTCTGCGGACGCATCAACGAAGCTTACTAACAGCGGATAAGGTGAAGTTAGCTTTTCGACAAGGACTTCGCAAGCGGTTTTTGATTTCCTTTGACTTTCTTCTGCAATTGGCTGTAATTTGGACAGGCGGTTGACAAGCCTGTTAATCGAGCCAGTACGTGACAGTGCACACTAACCCAATCAATTGAACCGTTGCAAATTCCATTTGGGTTTTGTAAAATAAGTCATAGTCGATTGGAGCAGTTCAAACGTGAATCTCCAGTTTGACAATTGATTCGTATTATCTGATACACACCTGCAACGAACGCCCGGAGTCAATTATCGTCCAGTTGTAACAGTATTCTCAGTATGTTACGGTAGACCGCAGAACGGTTTATCGCTCCGTTGACAAACAGTAACCACGATGATTGACAAGGAGTCGTGATTTCTAACGCGTTCGCTCGCCAGAAGCTATTCCTGGGGATAGTTTTCGTTATGCTTGTTCCTGCGCTTGCCCAAGCGCCGGACTTTCTTGGTATTCCCTTCCATCCGACTATACGCTATCGACCTGACCCATTTTCGAAACCCGGTAAGAAATTGCCGGCGTTAGGTGAGAGCTCGACTTGGCTGCTCGGTGGTCCAACTCCTTGGTTTACCACGCGAACATCGTGGGACACTACCTATAAAGATGTAACCGCACAACTACTTTTGAACGGAAAACCGTTTGGTGTACCAGAACGATATACCCTTGAGCAATACCGTAAGTACCGATTGCACAACGACCGCCAACGCTTGTTCCGCGAAGAAGCAGCTCGTTTTGTTAGTTCTCAGCGAGTCGTTGAAAAGGAAGCGTTAGAAATCCAAGTTCCATTGAAAGTAAAATCAAAAGTCTTTCAACGAGTATTTGGTGGCGACCGAGTCGGTTTACGAGTGAACGGGGAGTTATCCATCAATGGGGAGATTCGGAAAGAATCGAACGACCGGAACATTACCCAGCAAGGGCAACAGCAGCAGACCAACTTTAAAATCGATCAACGCCAACGCTTTACCATCACTGGGAATATCGGTGACAAGGTTACTCTGT
>JAOTSC010000207.1 GCA_030247525.1 bacterium
TATACCAAGTCGTATCGGTCATGTGGGGATTTCGTTCGTAGAAGATCGTACGATTCATGGAGGTCGATAATTGTGGTAAAGTCTCAACCGACCAGCGGGCAACTGAGACATCGGCAAGGATATCATTACCAGCCAACCGCATGTACCCGTGATCGCTTATACTTCCATCAGAAGCGGGTAAGTAATAATTTCCACTGGTTCCACCATCGCCGACCAATTGCACAAATTCAAGTGGAGGATCCCAAGTGGCATATGCCGTTTGAATAATTGGCAGTAAGTCGCTGGCAGAAGCGCCACTTCCGTTAGGGGCGTACACTTGGACTGGGTGACCAGAAGCGATCTTCCAATCGACCCATGGTTGTAAGACATTGCGGATTTCTGTTGCATTACGGGCAATGACCAAAATTTGTCCGGGAAGCGATTCTTCCGCTTCAAGTACTAAATCACCGGCACCGATAATGTCACGGTACAGCGATGCAAAACTCGGTACAGGTCGATGGGGTCCTACGAATTCGTTGGTTCCAACACCACCGATTGGTAGTACTTCTAATTCTATTGTGCGGTATACCCGGAGAATACGTTCGGCTGGAAAGTATTGTACCGGGTGGATTGCGAGCACTGCGATCCGGGCGTCGCGCATAATTGCCGGCTCGCCAACCATCGCAATCAATTCGGGGAACGGTATCTTACTGGAATAGAGTTCTTTATCGAATGCAAATTCAAACGTTGCTGCATCACCCTGAGAGTTTATCTCTAACTGGGTTACTTGAGGGAGCACATCGATGTCAGGGAAATCATCGTACTCGATTTTCCCGATTTTGAGTTCGACATTTCCGGTATTGGGGAGACGGATTGTTCGGTAAATTGCGGGGAGTTTCGGAGCGCCAACTTGCCAAACCCGTCCTTCCCCCTTGATATCGACGTTCGTCCAATCACGACCATTCAACTCAACACTTTCCATAAAGATTGATGGTTCGGTGAATCGAAAACGGTGATGACCAAGCGCGAGCGATTGCACCTCCATCCGAATCGATCCTTCAATTGGAACTCCATCAAACTCCTCATCTTGTGGTGTCCATTGTCTATTAGCTAATACCGACCCAGCAACTAAGAAGAAGATCAAAAGTACCAATGCTGAGAATTTTTGCTGTTTCATCGTCTCTCCACCGTTAGCAACCCCGAATCGGTAGTAAAATCGAATTCAATTAAATGTCCACCGAAAGTACCTGAACAATCTGTCGCTGTCAATAGCGATAGACATTTGCGTGATTTTTCCCATAGTGTTAGATAAATAGTGGACTTCCGGAAACAAATGAAACTATCTCGGGTGGGAGTGCGAAAAGAAGCAACATCATTTGTAAGCAATTAGAAAAATCGTTCGGAGCGGCGAGCGGGAACTAAACCTTGAGGGCGATAACGCATCATCACGATCAATAACAATCCAAATAGTAACATCCGGTACAACGCAGCTTCCCGTAACAACTCAGGTAGAATGATCAGAGCAAGAGCCCCAATCACAACGCCAAGTAACGAACCCATACCACCCAAAACTACCATACATAAGACCATGACTGATTCAAGGAAGGTGAACGACTCCGGGGAGATATGAGTCATCCTACCAGCAAAAAATACTCCGGCAACTCCAGCAAAACCGGCACCTAACGAAAAAGCAAGTAATTTGTAACGAACCACCGGAATACCACAGGAAGCTGCTGCCAATTCATCCTCCCGAATCGCTTCCCATGCTCTACCTGTTTTGGAACGAACTATCCGATATATGAGTATCGCTCCGAGCGCTACTAATGTGAGAATAATCCAGTAGTATGCTCCCGGTGAAGCAAGTTTGACACCAAAGAAGTGGGGACGAGGAATTCCAAGTATTCCGTTCGGTCCACCAGAAACCGAATCCCAATTGTTCAAAACAATACGAGTGATTTCTCCAAACCCCAAGGTGACAATCGCAAGGTAATCCCCTTTCAATCGCATCACCGGTAATCCAACGAGCAATCCCACCAATGCTGCACTAACTGCTCCGATTGGTAACGCGAGAAAGAAATTCAATCCGAATTGTGTCGAAAGTAGTGCGTAGGTATAAGCACCGACGGCGTAGAATGCGATGAAACCCAATGCAAGCAGTCCCGTTAACCCGACAACAATATCCAGACCCATGGCAAGCAGGACGTAGATTAACGCAAGGGTAACAATTTCTAATGGGAAGCGCGGCAGATAGAGCGGCATTAGTAGAATCGCGAGCAGTAAACCGATTCGAACTCGTTTATCGGAAGTCAACCGCTGCAATGTGCGAATGAGTCGATGATTTTGTAAAGAGAGTTTGGTAGAAAAAGTTACCGAACGAAATCTCGATATAATGAGCAGAAGAAAACTTCCTACGATGACTGAGATAGCTCCCTGCCACGAGAGAAAGGGGAAAACGATTACGCCTAATAGGATTGGTAGCAGGTACTTCGTCATAACTTCGTTGGATTGCCTTTTCATGCACGGGTTTCGGTGGCTGCCATTCGTATTTGTTTTTCGTCAGATGTCATCTTGTAGTTCAGTTTTTAACTTTTGTTACACCTTCTCGGCGACCCGCTCACCAAGCAACCCGCCGGGTTTGACCAATAGTATCAGGATTAACAGGACAAATGCCCAGACATCTTTGTACTCCGACGAGATGTACCCAGCACCGAACGCTTCGACAATTCCCAATACAAATCCGCCGAGCATCGCTCCCGGGAGATTTCCAATTCCACCCAAAACAGCAGCAGTGAAAGCCTTCATCCCAGCTTGATAGCCAATGTAAAAACTTACGACTCCGTACAACGAACCGACCAGAACGCCAGCCACAGCCGCTAATGCACTACCAATTGCGAAGGTGGCAACTATCACCGCATCCGGCCGCATTCCACACAACGATGCCATCATCGGATCCTGAGCGGTAGCCCGCATTGCCAAACCGAGTTTTGTCCGTTTCACCATCAATGTCAATAGAATCATAAAGAGTGGCGCGGTCACCAGTATCGCAGTTTGTGGAGCGCTAACATGGAGGAAACCGAGTTCCCAGCTTGCGCCATGGAAAAGGTCGGGAAACACTTTTTCCCGTGCTCCGAGTGCCAGCATGACAAAATTCTGCAAGAAAATTGAAGCGCCCAACGCCGTGATTAGTGGCGCTAATCTGCCAGCTCTTCGCAATGGACGATAAGCAAGTTTCTCTAATGCGACCCCCCAGCCGATGGCAAAGAGGGATGCACCTATCACAGCCGCTGAGAGCAAAAACACCGGATTAACCGAATTGATGAAATCCGCCGAGAGCCATCCCAAAAGAATTACACCAACAAACGCACCAATCATGTAGATTTCGCCATGGGCAAAATTGATTAGCTGAAGAATGCCATACACCATGGTATACCCTAATGCAATCAGGGCATAGACACATCCGAGGACAAGACCATTGAGAATTTGTTGGGCTAACATGTTTTTGGCACTGCGGTTTGAAATCTTCGGAAAGTAAGCGGATTCTGTCGGAAGGGCAAGGATTCCGAAGCGAAAGTAAAAGAAATAGGGGCGTAAAGGTTACGCCCCTATCAATATCGTCAGGTAAGCGTGCCTGACCTCCAACTGAAGTCAGGCAGGAGTGCCTAACCCCCAATTCGAGTAGTTACTTGGAGGGCATCCAACGAATCGATGCCATAGTTGACCAGTTTCCACCACTACCGGTTAAGAAGTATGGACCACGATTCACAATACCCGGGTCAACATTCAAATCGAGTAGGAACTCTCCACGTTTCATACCCGCGCCAAGATATAGATTGGTTGTAGAGGTTGCCCATTCGTCAGTTTTGTCTGTACCGGCAGAAATCCACTTTCGTTCGGCACCAACGCGAGCCACCATCCACTCGAAAACTTGCGTCTCAAAACCCATGCGATAGTAGGGAAGTTGATTTGCAGTCGTCTTGGCAGTTACCGACGCACCACCAACTGGTTCGATTTTTTGTTCACCGGAACCGATTCCGATACCAAAATCGCCAACAAACATTGTTGTTGGCGTGACGCTGGTATTGAAACCACAGCCAAGCATAATGTTGGTGCTCGACATCGAGTATTTGCCTACGCTGTTCGAGTCAACACCTTGGCTTTCCATCGCAAAACCAAAATAGGGAACGAAATAGGTCTTGGTTGCTGCATCCCACTCATACCAATAACGGGCATTCAAATCAAGTTTCAAACCGCCATTCGGTTTGGCAACATCGGTTCCCGCTGCATTTTTTTCGGTAAAGCTGTGGGTACGGAGATTCAATCCGAGATCGATTTTCTCTTGTAGGGTCAAACCGAAACCAAGCCCAAGATACATTTGGGATTTCTCAGCGCTGCTACCGGCGGTTTTGTCGGTCCAACTGTTCTGGAACAACATAAGATTGAAACCGAACGGCATGTCACCTAACATACGACCATAATACATATTTAACTTTGGTGCAGTCGACATATCAGTCGCACCAGTTTCCCCGACGACGGGACCATAATAGCCACCTTCAGGAATTCCATCAGTTCCGACGTACATGCCGTAAATCGCTGATCCAAATTTGTAGTGACCACCAACGGAGTACAAGGAATTCGCTCCTGAACCACGCAGATCCATCGATCCCCACATGGGATAATAATTGATGGCTTGGGGATACAGCGACATGTTCGCTTTGTCTTTGATGATGTGATTGACATTACCAAGTGTCATCACCCGGGTTACAGTAGCACCAGCAACCGATGCGATCAGAAGTGATATCGCCAATGCGATAAGCAAAAGCTTACGAGTCATTGAATGTCTCCTACGTTAGACGGAACAGAAAGTGATTATGAGCACACATTTTGAACCTTAAAGATTGATTCTTATGTGTCACCCTCATCGCGATGGAACTGTGATGCCAAACAACTAAAAGTCAGCATCAGCAGAATCCAAACGGCTAAAATTACGAAATCAACATTGTGAAAAGCAAGCGGGATAAGGGATTGGGAATACTTACTCGAGAAGTAAAAATAATGTCTCACGAGTATTATTATATTTATGACAAACACAAAACATTCACGAGAGTGTGTTAGAGAGAGCTCGAGTTTCTACGATTGTAAAACATTTTTCATGCAGGTTTTGTGCAAACTCACCTCTCAAAGTATTTATTGATATCTATATGATTAGCAATAAATAATAT
>JAOTSC010000208.1 GCA_030247525.1 bacterium
GGCGGTATGCAAGGTGAGTATGAAGTGTTTGATATAGAACGCGTACAACTTGCGGATATGCTCGAGCGTTGCTTTCAGGAAGGTTTTACAGGACTAAACGTCACTGCGCCATACAAGGAAATTGTTCTCGATTCATGTGAAACTATAAAATCTCCAGTCGATGTTATCGGATCGGCGAATACGTTATTGCGCGGCGAGACCGGTTGGATTGCGCACTGTACCGATCACTTCGGGGTGTGGTTTTGCATGACTCGCATGCAATTGTCGAAGTCCGGCAGAGCTATGATTCTCGGTGCTGGCGGTTCGGCACGGGCGGCTTGTTTCGCCTTACTACAGCAGAATTGGCAGGTGACGATTTCGTCACGACGGATCGAGCAAAGTCTGCAAGTCGCGGAGGATGTTCTTTCAATCGGGGTTTTACAGGTAGTACCCTGGGAGTTGCGCGAACACGTTATCGATGAAATGGATTTATTAGTGCAATGTACCACGATTGGCAGCGATGGAATTTTGTCGCCATTGCCGCTTTCTCATCGTTTTTTAGCGACGCTTTCGTATCTTGATGTGTTGTATTCGCCGCGCGAAACACCGCTGGCAACCGCTATCCGGGGGCAAGGCGCGACTGTAACGAACGGACTCCCATGGTTGTTCGGACAGGCTGCGGAGTCGTTTCAAATGTGGACGGGCAAACAAATGCCGGTATCCTTGTACAATTGGCTGGAGACACAACATTGATCCGCTACCTCACCGCCGGTGAATCGCACGGCGCAATGTTGACGGGCATCGTCGACGGCATTCCGGCAAACTTGAAATTGTCGGTAACGGATATCGATACGCAGTTGGCGCGCAGGCAACGCGGCTATGGGCGCGGCGAACGGATGGCAATCGAATCCGACCATATCGAGATTACCGGAGGCGTTCGTTACGGGAAAACGACTGGCGCTCCGATTGGTTTGTTACTCCGAAATCGCGATTGGGAAAATTGGCGAACAAAATTGTCGGTCGAAGCGAGCGAAGAACCAACCGCTCCTCTTACAATGCCGCGTCCCGGCCATGCCGACTATGCCGGTGCGCTTAAATACGCCCAACACGACATTCGTAACGTTATCGAACGGGCAAGTGCGCGCGAGACCGCCATGCGGGTCGCAGTAGGAGCGATTTGCCGTACGTTGTTAGCAGAATTTGGAATCACGATTTATAGCCATGTCGTCCAAATTGGGACAATTTCTCATAACAACAATCCAACCCTCAGCGATCTCGAAACCGCAGATAACTCTCCTTTACGTTGTATCGATCCGGTTGCCGAAGAAGCGATGATGCAATGTATCGACGAATGTAAAGCACGCGGCGATACCGTGGGCGGCGTGATTGAAATCATTGCGTTTGGAGTTCCGGTGGGAATCGGTTCTTATGGGCAAGGCGATAGCAGAATCGATGGCAGGATCGCAGGGGCATTGATGTCGATTCCGGCGGTTAAGACGGTAGCGATTGGCGCAATAGACGCTACCGAACTAATCGGCTCGGCGTTTCATGATACCTTTCTACCGGATCGTGAGACAACGGTACAGCGTCCTACCAACCGCGCTGGCGGTATCGAAGGCGGTATCACCAATGGCGAACCGATTGTTGTGCGAGTAACGATGAAACCGCTCGCATCGTTAACGCAACCGCTCGCATCGGTTGATTTGAAGACGGGAGAAGCAGTTGAAGCGTTGCGGGAGCGTTCCGATGTCTGCGCCGTACCAGCCGCGGGAGTGGTTGCCGAGAATCTGTTGGCGATTGTATTAGCCGATGCGTTTCTACAAAAAGTCGGCGGTGACAGCATTGAGGAAGTAACATCACACTACAATGCCTGGGGCGACCGGTGGCGCACGTTTTCTTAGCCGGCATGATGGGGAGTGGTAAGACAACGATTACTCAGTTGCTTTCGCGACAGCTATCAGTGCCATGTTATGACCTCGATAAGTTGGTATCGCAACGAATGCGTAAGAGTGTTTCGGAGATTTTTCGGCGGGATGGCCAAGAGAGATTTCGCGAAATAGAAGCTGCAGTGCTTCGTGAGAATTTGAAAAATCCAGATGGCATTTGGGCGCTGGGTGGCGGCACTTTAACTACACCCGGAATTCCGGAATTATTGCGCGAGCATGGTCTTCTCTTATTTTTATCGGTGCCGCTGGAGGTACTTGCGAACCGAGTAGCCGGAGACAAATCCCGGCCATTGCTGAATGAATGTACCACGCAGGAAGAACGTCTACAGCGGTTAACCGAGCTGTATGAAGAACGCAAAACAACTTATCAATTGTGTGAAGTCGAAATCCAACTCGATGGATCCGAACCGCCGGAAATCGCAGCAAGTATCGTGTTACAAGAAGTTGAACGACGCGGTTTCGTTTTCCACCCAGCAGCATCGACCAGAAATTCATGACTGCAACTATCAAAACATCGCGAGTGACTACGACCGAAATTCATAACGGATTTCCGGTCCGCAACGCTTTGACACAAATCGCTCAAACTGCTCGATCCCGGATTCTACTCATTACCGACGACAATGTCAAGCGGTATTATAACGATTTACTCATACACTTTCATGAAGGCAATCCCAGCTCGTTTGAACTTGTTATACCCGCTGGCGAATCCGCTAAAACGATTTCCACCTATCAAGCGATTTGTGACGATGCGATAGAACATGGTTTCGACCGAAGCGGAGTTGTCATTGCCTTCGGAGGCGGCGTCGTAAGCGATCTTGCCGGTTTCGTCGCAGCGACGCTTTTACGCGGAGTGCCATGGTTTGCGATACCAACAACAGTTATCGGAGCTATCGATGCCGCCATCGGCGGAAAAACCGGCGTGAATACGCTGCAAGCAAAGAACGCGTTAGGCGCATTTCATCCGCCGCAAGCAGTTTACATCGACCCCACTTTATTTTCGACACTCCCAAAGCGTGAGTTGCAAGCGGGATGGGGTGAAATCGCCAAGTATGGAATACTTGCCGGAGGTGAATTGTGGAAGCAAATCACGGAAACCAAGTTTGATTCTTCTCCCACAAATGATCTGTGTAATGCCTGTATTCGACAAAAAATCGCAATCGTCGAACAAGACCCTTTTGAATCGGGCATCCGAAAGCTACTTAACTTGGGACACACTGCGGGACATGCCCTTGAAGCGGTTACCAGATATGAACACTTGCGTCACGGCGAAGCGGTCGCTTGGGGTATCGGTGTCGCTGCCGAACTATCGCAGGTGTTGTTACAACTGCCAATCGATACGTTGTCAAAGATTGAACAGGTATTGCAAAGGTTTATGATACCACCTGTACACGTAACTCCGGAGCAAGTGGTAGACGCGCTTCGATTCGATAAGAAGCGCATAAACAGTCAAAACGACTGGATTCTATTCCACCAGATCGGTGCGCCGGAAATCGTAAAGAATGTTCCAATAGCAATTGTAGAAAGCATTATCGCAAAGCGTATCAATTTCCTACAGGAAGGAAGAGTAGCATAGGTATGAGAATTATTTGGGTGATCCAAGGTCCAAATCTCAATTTGTTGGGAGAGCGCGAACCCGAGCTGTATGGAAGTTTAACGTTACCACAATTGCAAAACGAGTTAGATCAATTTGCCGCGACATTAGGAGTTGAACTCCGACATTTTCAATCGAATCATGAAGGGGCGCTGATCGATAAATTGCAGGATGTTCGTAGCGATACCGCAGGCGCGTTGCTCAATGCCGGTGGATACACTCATTCCAGCATCGCGTTAGGCGACACTGTGAGAGCGGTAAAGTATCCCGTTGTAGAAGTGCATATCACTGACACCAATCGTCGCGAATCGTTCCGCCGGAATTCCTATCTCAGCAACGCCGCGCTTGCCACTTTCCAAGGAGAAGGAGTACTTAGTTACCGTAAAGCGTTGCAGCACCTAATTGATTTTCTCGATGGAAAAGTGGAACAGACATCGCAAGTAACTCAGAGTTCTTTACTGTTTTCAGTTAGCGAGACCATCCGACTTGACGATACTGATGCCGCTGGTATATTATTTAATGCTCACCTCTTCCGGATTTGTCATCGGGTGTATGAAAAATGGATGGCGACCATCGGGTTCTCCTTAGGTAGTATTTTGGCAGAACGAAAGTGGGGACTACCGATTGGTCGTCTTGAAGGTGACTTTTTGAAACCGTTACGAACCGGAATGCAAGTAATCGTAGAAATCGAATTGCTACGGTTAGGCGAACGTTCAATAACCTTAGGATATCGGATACGCGATGAGGATAACACTGTCTATGCGACAGCAAGCAGTGTGCATGTTGCAACCGATCCCGTTGGCAAGCGGGCGGCATTTCCCGAGCAGTTTTTACAAGCGTTGAAACCACATCTACGATAAACATAGTGGAGGCAAGAATGGGACAACCTGATTATCAGTTACCGGAACCACGAATTGTCAAACTCGATTCATTTCAAGTGGTGGGCATCGAAGGTAAGTCTTCGATGAAGAACAACCAGATACCAAAATACTGGGAAATGTTTATTCCCCGGGAGAAAGAAGTGAAAGCGATTGCAGACCCAAACATCAGTTATGGGTTTTGCTTCATGGATGATGAACAATGCGATGAAGAAAATGAGGAAACCGAATTTACAGTATTCATCGGCTTACCGGTCACAAAGGTCGATCAGATCCCGGATGGCATGAAGTATCGAACAATTCCAGCGTGCGAGTACGTTGTTTTTACTCATAAAGGCAAGTTTAACCCGAATGGTTTGCAGCGTTCCTATGGCTACATTTATGGTGTCTGGCTTCCGAAATCCAACCTGAAAATCGAGAGCCGCTTCAATTTTGAGTACTACGAAAAAGGGCGATTCAAAGGTGTCGATAATGATGATACCGAAATCGACATTTATGTGCCATTGAAGAAGTAGTATTTTTTGACGCCACGAAAAAAAGGCGGGTCTCACGACCCGCCTCTCTTTTTGTCTTGAATTGGACTACTTCACTAAAACCATCTTTCGGGTTTGTTGGAAATTGCCGCTTTCGATCCGGTAGAAGTACACGCCCGCTGCAATGCGCGATGCATCGTAGCGTACTGCATGTTTGCCTGCTGTTAGATTCTCATTAACAAGCGTTCCAACCTGCCGTCCAAGTAAGTCAAAAACAGTTAACTTGGTGTATCCGCTCTGTTTTAAGTCAAACCGGATTTCCGTG
>JAOTSC010000209.1 GCA_030247525.1 bacterium
AGTAGAAGGTGGCAGTAAGCTCGTTCCTTTGATTCAAAAATTAGTGGATACCGGCGTACCTGTGATGGGACACTTGGGTTTGCAACCGCAAATGGTTTTACAATATGGTGGTTTTTTATTGCAAGGTAATTCGTGTGAAGCCGCCGAGAGAATGTTTTCCGAAGCTATTGCAATTCAAGAGGCCGGTGTTTTTAGCATTGTATTAGAAAAAATACCAGCAGAACTTGCAGAAAAGTTAACGCATGAGTTAAAAGTTCCAACAATTGGAATTGCCTCTGGTGTTAATTGTGATGGACAAATATTAGTCTATCATGATTTGTTGGGAATGCAACCGGAAGTGAACTTCAAATTTGTCCGAAGGTATGCCAATCTCGGTGACACCATTCAAACTGCAGTTAAGCAGTACGCTAATGATGTTCGAACGAAAGAATTTCCTTCAGTACAAGAAAGTTATTTTATAAACTAATTATGCATATCTTTCATACATCACGAGAACTACGGGAGTATTTGCGCGATAGGCGCGAGGAACCAATTGGTTTTGTTCCGACAATGGGTGCATTACATGTCGGACATGTATCGCTCGTAAAATTAGCGTTTGAGCATGCAGAAAATGTTGGTGTTTCAATCTTCGTAAATCCAACACAATTTTTGCCCGGAGAAGATTACACGAAGTATCCCCGTCCGCTGGAAAACGACCTCGCGCAATTGAAAGCGGTAGGCTGCGATTGGGTGTTTGTGCCGTCGGTAGAAGAAATGTATCCGATCGGTTCTGCCACCCGAGTTGATCCCGGTCACGTTGGGACGATTTTGGAAGGTACCTTTCGACCAGGTCACTTTACCGGTGTTGCAACAGTAGTGATACGACTCTTCGAGCTTATTCAGCCTGACGTTGCAGTCTTTGGACAGAAGGATGCCCAACAATGTGTGGTTATTCAAAGTGTTGTTCGTGACTTGGGAAACCCAGTCAAGATTGTGATTGGAAATACACTACGTGAAAAGGATGGACTTGCGTATTCTTCACGCAACCAGTATCTTTCGCCTGAGCATAGAATGCGAGCAAAAGGACTGTTTTTGTCCTTACGCGAAGGATTGAAAGTAGTTGCATCAACCGCCCGTTTTCCGGTTGGTGTACAAACTATGTATAAAACGATGCTTCAGTTCCAACCAACATCCATCGACTATTTAACTTTTGTCGATGGTACAACATTTGGGAAATCGCATTCTTTGGTAACTTGTCGTGCAGTGGGTGCCGTTCGTTTTGGCAATACCCGTCTGATTGATAATTTGTCACTAACTGATGTTGCGTCAGAGCTATGATTTTAAAAAGACCGTTACGTACAATTATCTTGGCAGCCGGCGAAGGCAAACGTATGAATTCGCCGCTACCGAAAGTACTTCATCCCATGTTAAACCGTCCCCTAATCCGTTGGGTGTGGGATACTGCTTTACAGTCAGGCTCAGAACGAATTGTAATAGTAGTTGGACATGGTAGACCTTTAGTAATGCAAGAAATGTCTTCGACCGATGCAGTTTTTGCAGTGCAATGGCAACAGCGAGGTACCGGCGATGCCGTTCAATCGGCAAAACGTGCGGTACATCACAGATACTCCGGTGATATACTTATCCTATCTGGAGACGTACCACTATTAACATCGAAGACAATTTCCTTGTTGAAGTACACCCATGAACGATCCAATGCGGTAGCGACAGTCTTGACGTTTCGCGCACCGCAGCCAGGTTCCTACGGGAGAATCATTCGTGACCGGAACCGAAAGATCAAGAAGATCGTTGAAGCTAAAGATGCCACACTGGAAGAACTGAGTGTCGATGAAGTGAACAGTGGCATCTACGTTTTTCAAGCAAAATGGCTTTGGCCGGAATTGGCGCGGCTCAAGCCGGAAAATGCACAAGGCGAGTATTACTTAACCGATGTAGTGAAGTCTGCAGTCGATCAAGGTTTACTGGTTGAAACAGTCGAAACGTCAGACCCAATCGAAGTCGAGGGGGTTAACACGATCGAGCAGCTTCATAGATTAGAGGCAATCGCATTAGAGCGGATGCACAAACGGGACGCGTAATGAGCCACAAAGCGGCAATTTTCTTGGCAGCGATTTTGATTCTCACTACCCCGGTCTGGGCGCAGTATAAGAATAAGTCGCAAAGCTTATGGGGTGGGACTTTCCAACCACCGTCGCTTGGTTTTTCGACATCGATGAAGGGTTTGATCGATCCTTCCAAACTCCACATGTCTCATCACTTCAGTTCAGGATACAGCAGCGGCGGTGGAGCAAGCGCACTTTCTGCAATGTACATGAATACAATGACTTACCAAGTGAATCCGAAATACCAGTGGGTAGTTGCCTTAGGTTATGCTGGTATGCGATCCAACTCGAGTCAGTTCGGTTTGAACAACAGTAGTGTTCCAGTTGGTGGTATTGGTTTCAATTGGATGCCAAAAGAAAATGTCTTGATTAGCGCCAGTTTTTCGCAAAATACGATGTTCAACTCATGGAGAACCAGTTACCGCTCCTACGATTGGGATCGGGAAAACCCGTGGTCGGTGGACGGCTTCGAGAAGTAAGTTGAATATTATTTCCTGACTCACGGGCGCTGGAGCAGCGCTCGTTTTTTATTGATACGTCTTACTACCGTTTGCAGGAATAGCGAAGGGCTATTGCATACGTTATATTGATGCGGTTTGGTTTCATCCCTATTCATTGATATTCGCTGGAGGCGTGTGACTTCTCTACAGTTTTCTCGCAAAATCGCTGCACTGCTCGATGAGAAACAGGCAACCGATATCTCGATAATCGATCTACGCAAGGTTCCGCAAGCTGCGGAATTTTTTGTGATTGCAACCGGTATGGTTGATCAGCATGTCCGTACCTTAGCCGACTACGTCGAAGATGAACTACGTTCCGGCAAGTTGAACCGGAAACCCCGTTCCCGCGAAGGGAAAGGGAATCTCTCCTGGGTCATCGTCGATTATGGTGACGTCGTAGTTCATATCTTCCGACCGGAGACTCGGAAGTATTACCAACTCGATAAACTTTGGGGGGATGTACCCCGCATTTCGGTAACCCCTGCCAGTCGTAAGAAAGTTTCTACTGAAGATGACGAATGATTTTCGAGCGGCGCTCCGCACACTATTAGACGCTGCCGCTGCCAGTTTAGCGATGAATCCGGAATCGGCTTCGGTCGAAGTAACTCGCGACGAAAAATTTGGCGACTTGACGACTAACGCTGCCATGGTGTGGGCGAAACCGTTAGGGAAGAATCCTCGTGTCCTTGCGCAAGAGATTATCGAACAATGGCAGTTTCCGAATGTAATCTTTGAGCGTGCTGAAATCGCAGGTCCCGGTTTTATAAACCTTCGCTTAACAAAGCAAGCGTTTGCCGGGATGATGGCTTCCATTCTTGATGAGAAAACTTCAATCAAGTATGGTCATCGCGAGCCGGGTCATCATACGAAAAAGTGGATTGTGGAATTTGTGTCGGCGAATCCGACCGGCCCCTTGAATGTGGTATCGGCGCGGGCGGCAGCTATCGGCGATTCGCTTGCCCGTATTCTCGATTCACAAGGGCATGAAGCTCATCGAGAATTTTACGTTAACGACGCCGGCAGGCAAGTACGATTGTTCGGAGCCTCGGTTTTAGCGCGGATGAAACAACTGCAAGGCGAGGACGTTTCGTTACCAGAGGAAGGATACCAAGGAGAGTATGTAACGCAAATCGCCCGCGAGGCGATAGCGGAGAAAATCCCTGTATCCGATCCGGAAACGCTGTCGCGCTGGTCAATTGAGCGAATGATACAACACCATCAAGCGACGATGGCAATGTATCGGGTCGAGTATCAGAAGTGGTTTCACGAGTCAGTACTACACAAGAAAAACGAAGTCAACGAAGTATTGGCGAAACTTGAAGCCGATGGATTTGTCTACGAGCAAGATGGGGCAAAGTTCCTGCGGACAACGGTTGACGGAATTGACGACAAGGACCGGGTCGTCGTCACGTCGCAAGGGAATCCGACCTACATCATGGCGGATTTGGCGTACCACCTCGATAAATATCGTCGGGGATTCGACCGCTCGATCAATTACCTTGGACCGGATCATCACGGCACGATTGCGCGATTGATGGTTGGTCTCAAAATGCTGGGCGTTCCCGACGGTTGGCACGAAATCAAACTGCTCCAGCAGGTGAATCTGTTACGCAATGGCGAAGTCGTCAAGATGTCGAAACGGGCGGGTGAAATTGTTACGCTTGACGATTTATTAGAGGAATTAGGGAATAACGAAACTGCCATTGATGTTGCACGATTCTTTTTCTTGCAACGCAAAGTTTCGACCCCGTTGGACTTCGATCTTTCATTAGCAGTAAAGCAGAGTGACGAGAATCCGGCGTTTTATGTCCAATATGCCCATGCCCGGATTTGCTCGATCCTCCGTCAAGAGGCGTTGCAGGAGGCGATATTACAGCCTTGGCAAGGAGAATCTATTGCATTACTACAAGAGCCGGAAACCCGCACAGTACTTCGAAAAGCGTTAGAGTATCCGTTGGTGTTGGAGCGGTGCATTGTCGCGCTTGATCCGAATGCTTTGACAACCTATCTAACCGAATTAGCTGCGGTGTTTCATAAGTTTTATCATCATCACCGGGTGATGGGACAGGAGAAAGAGCTGACCATCGCACGGGTTAAGCTGTTGCAAGCGGTCAAGAATATCCTTGCCGATGGATTAGGATTGTTGGGGATCACAGCTCCGGAACAGATGTAACTTGGGTGTATGTTAATCTCCTAATGCTTGCGGGCGGCTGCCAGCCGCCCCTACGATTGTCGGGCTGAGTCTTACGTAGTACGGAAGAGAGAATTGGAAGAAGTTATGGAATCAATTTTAGTGGTCGGATCGGCAGCGTTGGATACTATCGAAGCACCGACGGGAAAAGCGGAAGATTGTGTTGGCGGCTCGGCATTATACTTTTCGGCTGGCGCTTCATTATTCGCGCCTGTCTCGGTGGTGGCGATTGTCGGGAAAGATTTTCCATTTGACCAATTGGAATTCCTGAAACAACGGAAGGCCGATTTAAGCGGTTTAGAGA